>JANXOO010000194.1 GCA_025353525.1 Schlesneria sp.
TGGCCGACCTGATTCTGCCAGACTGTGAGTGCCGCCGTTCGTCATTCGTTCATCAGACCGATTAAAAAAGCTCGCATCGGGATGAAGAATGCCAAGCCATACAACAGCCCGATCGAACCCGTCACCACCACCGTTATGACTACCGGAAGCCATGTCTTCAGTATCATAGCCTGCCTGACCGCCCGGCGTCGGAACATGTCGGACAGTTGCCGCAGCGTCAGCGACAGTGTTCCCTGTTTTTCTCCGGTCGCCAGCATCCAGGTGACAAGCGACGGAAGCGACCTGGCCGATTGCAAAGCATCGTTGAACGAGGCACCTTGCGTCAACCGATCGCTCACTGCACGCGCTTCGCGATGCCAGCGAGCGTCGTCCGTCGAATTAGCGGCCAGCGTGAAGGCTCGAGCCAGCGGGCTGGAGTGTTCGACCAGCAACGCAAGTACTTCGGTAAATTGAGCCCACTTCAAGCTGCGGCGAATCGACGCGACTCCCGGAATCCAGCAGTAGGAACTGATCCAGCGGTAAAACCCCCGTGCCAGCGAATTTCGCAGCAGCGCCGTGACAACGAAAACGGCCAGAACAACCGCAGGGATTAACTGCGTAAAAATGGAACGTCGCAAATACAATGATTGAGCGACTTCGATCGGCCAATTGACGGGAAACCGGAACATCTCCATCGCGTGAATCAGGAACGGAGCGACGATGATCAGAAATCCGCAAAAGAGGACGTATCCGACGGCGATACAAATGGCTGGATACAGGATCGCCAGGAATACCCGCCGTTGCGTCTCTTGTATCACTTGACCCGATACGGCCAGCGACTCGAGCGCCTGCGGCAATCGTCCCGCAGCAAGTCCCGCTTCCATCACGGCCGTGTAAACGGGCGAAACCGCTGGCCCTTCATTCGCGAGTGCTTCCGGAAGTGTTTGTCCCTCGGCCAACCTTTCCGACAGACGGCCTGACAAGCGACTCAACCTCGACCCGACACTGCCCGAGAGTCCTCGCAGCCCGAGTTCAATGGGAATTCCGGCCTTCACCAGTGCGGCGATCTCTCGATTCAAGCAGATCAAATCGTCCAGATTCGGTACGTCGTTGCTCATCGTCATTCTTTCGCCACAGGTTGCCGAAATGAACTATTGAAGTGAAGTGACCCGTCAATTCTGTTCGTCTCGATATCCGGTTAATCCTGGAATCGCATCAGTTTTCGATAGACGACAAAGTCGTCCTTTTCGGGGACAATAATCGCCAAAAGCCATGCTTCAGGATCGCTGCCGTCGAGCAGCAGCAGATCGTCGCAGCTTGATCCACCTTTGGGGGTCGTCTGTTTCGTTAACGCAAACGTCCCCACATCCGCTGTTGCAACCGACGCTTGATACAGCCAGCGAAAGAGGTCCGCTTCGAATTCAACCTGCCGCGCCGACAATCCGAAAACTGCCGCGCGAAAATTCGTCTGTTGCATTAGTTGCCGTTGCATTTGCATTTGTTGTTGCTGAACTTCAGTTAACTGATTGTTCATCGTGTCGGGTGATCGTACCGAACGCCACGTCGATGCCCGATCATAGGCCCAGCCGTCAAAACCGCTAAAACAAGCGACCATTGCCTGAGAACCGAACTGCTTTTGAGCCTCAGCCAATACTTGCGGCGGGATTGAATGATCGTTGTTCCAATTCATATCCGACCGATGGAGATCGAACGCGCTCCATTCGATCTGTGGGCTGGCCGCAGTGCCGGGAATGGAAAAATGCCGATTGAGTTGAGGCGTCCATTTGGCAATGTTCTGCTTCACTTCATACTGAGTCGGGATCCGGCCCTGGACTTCGGTGTTAACAGTTCGTGAGACGACTTCTCCGCCGATTGGGCCCTGGCCTGGAATGTTGACGATTTGACCGTTGATAACCATCGTCCCGCTGATAACCATCGTCCCTCCGGGCATGCCATTTTGCATACTTCCATATGCAGGAAACCCCGGACCACCCGGAATCCCGGTCCCGCCGTAAAGGGAATGGCCCCCGGCATTCAGAGGAGTGAAAAGTCCTTTTTCGATTTCGGTTGTCACACGGTGCGTTGATGCGATGAAGAGCAATTCAAATCGATTTGTTCTGACAATTTCGCCGTTCCGATCGAGATCCCGTATGACGAGAGCCCGACGGGTTTCCGCCGTCGACATATAGCTGTTCGACAGCCAGACCGTCAAAGTCGTCACGCCAATCGTCGCTAAAGGGAATGTCAGCCAGGTCATTTTTCTGATACGCAGCCAACCCAGGATAAAATAATCGCCAGGCCCGATCAGACAAACAAAAACCAGCAGGATGAACGCCAGCAGCGATAACGGTACCATCCGAACGCCGTCGGGCATCAGCCGATCCAGCAAATCACTTTGCGTCTGTTCATAGCGAACGTGCGCAGACATACCCAACGCGTAAGGATCGTAATTGACGGCATCAGGCTGAAATTGTGGCTGACCGTCCTGGCCTGTCGTCCAGCCTGCCTGTTTCGGTCTTGCGACTGGTGCCAATCGCGATTTCCATAGCGGAGCGACCAGCGGCAGCCATTCCTCGGGCGTCGCATCAACGTCGGAATCACTCGTTCGCAGCAACAAATCGCCAAGCCCACATTGAATCGCGATTGCCACCTGATGATCCGGAATTGTTTCTTCGGGCAGCTTGCCAGATGGTTCAAGCTGAAAGACGAGGTCGCGATGGTCGTCCGCCGTCAATCTTTTCAAAAAATCGACATGATATGGTTCGAGAACTCCCTTGGGTTCGAGGTACAGGGCGCCTCCTGCCCTGATCCATGCAAGCAAGGCTTCGAGTTGCGGTTTACGGAGGCTGCGGAATTCGTCTTCGATCAGCACGACAAGGTCATAACCACAATACGACAGTGATTCGGACGGCATGTCCGAAGGATCGACCGATGCAAAAACTGTTTTCACATGTTCAAAGACTGGATCGTCGATGCGTTTTTCGTATGTTGAAGGGACCAGATTTTCAAACCGCAGTCGCTCAATCATCTGTGCCCGACGCTGTGACTGTTTTCTGACAGTACGTGATTCGCCAACCAAAGCCAAAAATACAGTCTTCCTTGCGAACGGGATTCGTAGTACCTGTTGTCCAACAGGTCCTTTGAATCTGGCACCTTCGAAAGAAATATCGACTTGCAACTGATCGACGTATTGCGGGCAATTGACCGGCGGAAGCACGACGCGAACCCGTTGCTCGGGGCCGTTCAGCGTCAGTTCTTCCGTTTCCGCAGTGGCAAACTTGTATCCTTCCGATTTGATGTCGAATCGGAAGCGTCCGACGACGAGACCGGAACCGGGAATCTTGATATCCCACCAGGTCAACATTGGTCGCCCCAATGCGACCGGAGGTTGCATGACCGATGTTTCGATCGTCAACGGCTTTTGTTGGGCGAACACCGGCGATGCCGCCAATAACAACAGTAACGCCCAAATCAATATGACGGTCGCGCTGCCTGAGACATGTTCTTCCCCAGGCAGATGCGATCGAGTCCCGCCGATCACAGTTTTGGCGAGACCGCTGGTCTCGGTCCCTGATTTCGTTTCTCGGCCGGTCATATCAGCACCCCCGATGGTCGTTTCTGAAAGTACCACCATTCGACCAGCAGCAATACAAATCCCGCCGCCGCGAACCATCGCCAGACCGGCTGATCGGTCTTCAGGACGATTGTCGACGCCGAGACGGAAACCTCGGGAAAATGCAACTTCTCGACGCAATTCAAACCCGATTCGCTTGACGACATCAGGCTGACTCCCAGTTTGATCGGTTCAACTGCGCCAGAAATCTCGTACTGCCCCACATAGGGAGCCGCCATCCCGGACAGAAATCCGTCTTTATCGCTTTTTGCTGTTTCAACATGCCCGTTCGGGCCGGTAACACGGACCTCGGTTTCCGGGGCGATCCGCTGCGCGGGTAACGACCCTGTCGGAAGCCCTTTCGCCTCGAGCAGGTTGGACTTCGTGGCGGCAATCTGAATGATGTTCTGAATCAGTATCGGGAATCCGACGCGGTAGACGAGCGACGATCGATCGGTGTGAAACAGAAAATGATAGTCCAATCGGCCGTCGGATGCTCGTTCCAGAATCAACGGTCCCGATCGCGATTGGGCAAGGATTTCGTATCCCGCCAGTTCAAAATCGCGTTCGGTGATGCCCGCAGCCAGTTTGGGATCGTCTGCGATCTGAACGTCGAGTAGCTGAACGTGCTGGAGCAACGGGGACGTTCGACGCCAGTCGACGACTTCGGTTTGACCGGACACAAGTTCCACAAGGTTTGCCAGATCGTCGGGAACGAAACCGACATTGAACGTCACACGCGATTCGGGGCCAATCGAAATCAACCCCTCGGCAAATTTCAGATCGACTGTTTTCGGTTCGTCTCCCTCCCCCGGATACAAATTCACGTCGGGAAGGCTTTCGAGAGCACTGCGATATGTTTCCATCGAACGCGGGCAGAAAACATTCAAAGATCGGGGCGCGGGCAGTTCCAGCCAGGCAACATTATCCGAAGCCAGCGAATCGAAAGCATCAGGTTTCAACCGTAGTTCGATGGATGTGGCAAGCGTTGCCGAAACCTTGAAGACCAGACGCTCGGCCTTTCCTCCGTCGATTGACACCGAGTCCTGCTTGATGAGCTGGCCGTTCTGCAGCAATTCATACTCGCACAGCGACTTCGCTGTTGGCGGCCCCTGTGAACCTTCAGGCTTTTTCGTCCCTTCGATACGCGCAAAGATATCCCAGCCCGTTCGCGATCGTCGTGCGTTGAAATCGACAATACCAACATTCATATCGCCCGACGCCAGCTTTTGAAAATTAAGCTTGAAGGGCAATTCAAAATCGATGTCTGCAGGAACGTTGCCGTCGGAGATCAGTACGACTGTATCAATCGGCTGGACACGAGACATCGCCTGCGCCATTCGCAGCCCGTCTTCCAGCCGACTTGGAACCTGGCTGATATCCAGCCGCGACAGGGCCTCTTTGAGCAATCGTTTGTTGTCGGTAAAGTCGGTCAACTTTCGAGCGGTGGAATTGACCGAGATCAGGCATAATCGCTGATCGGGCAACAGATCTTCGATCAGTTTGGACACCTTTTCTTTGGCTTCATCGAGTCTCGTTTTGCCACCAGGTGCGTCGAAGGCGGCCATGCTGGCCGAATTATCGATCAGGACCGGCAAATACCGGGCACGGTCGGTTCCGCTCGACAAATACGGCTGCATCGCTCCGACAATCAGACTGCACAACAGCAGAATCTGAAGCAACAGCAGCAGATTGCGTTTGAATTTCTGAAACGGCGAATTGACACGTTGATCGCTAATCACCTGTCGCCACAACGCCAGCGACGGGATATCGAAGCGTGGTCTTCGAAGTTTGAGAAAATAGAAGATGATCAGCGGCACCAGCAGAAAGAACCACCAGGCATTGACCAACGCGGAAAATCCGGGCCAGCTCATTGGACCCAACCTTTCCGTTTCAGAACGTCGAAAACCATCGTCTCCAAAGGCAGTCCCGAATCAAGGCACACAAACCGACCGCTGCGCTGACGGCAGAGCGTCGCGAGATGATCCTGCAACCCGGCCAAGTGGTCGTGGTAAAAGCCGATCAGGTCACCGACAGAAGACACGTCGAGCGTCATGCCGTTTTCCGAATCAACAAACCGTAAATCGCCCGTCAATTCCGGATTGAGTTCCAGCGAGCACAACAGTTGTATTCCGAAGACTTCAAGGCCTGCGCTGAAAAGCTGGTTCATTGGTCGTTCCATCGCACCGAACGTCAGAAAGTCCGACAGTACGATGCATACACCTCGACCCCGGTGCTGTTTCAGAACGGCTTCGACCGCTTCGTCGATCGGAAAGTCACCCCCTGGCGGCAGATTTTCGAGAAACGAGAAGATCCGCTTCATACTTATCCGACCCGTACAGGGCGGCAGAATCTGAGGCGTTTGACCAGCGTGCTGGCAGGCAAACAGGCTCACTTTTTCGATGTTCATCAAACCCATCACGGCGAAACAGGCGGCGAGTTGTTTGGCTTTTTCGAACTTGTCACCGAATCGCATTGACGCCGACGCATCAACGAGAATCACCACGTGCATCTCTTCTTCGTGGCGGTAGAGTTTGACGTAAGGGCGGTTGAGACGCGAGAAAATGTTCCAGTCGACATACCGCATGTCGTCGCCAGCCGAATAGTCGCGGTAGTCGTTGAATTCGGTGCTTGTCCCGCCCTTACCGGCAAGGTGTTCGCCCCGGCTGCGGTTGGTCATTCGCCGCATCGGCAACAAACGCATTCGCTCGACCCGCGCGAGCGTCGTATTATCCAGCAGCGACGTAAATTGTTTTGAAGCATCCATCGGTGGCCCATCAAGTCTTTATGTACGGTCATGCTCCGCGTTTTGCGGCTTCCATTTTCAATACGAT
>JANXOO010000199.1 GCA_025353525.1 Schlesneria sp.
TGAGTCCCGGTCCCCGGTTGAATTCCGGCAATCTTCTGTTTGGCCAATGTCTTGTGAATCTCGGTCGCAGAATAGAGTTGCGGACGTTGAACATCGCGCAGATGCAGGACCGACGGTTTGTCGTCGTAAAAGATGATCAAAAACTGCTGATTCGCATCCAGCGACTGAAGACTTGATACCAGCGACGCCTTCGCGACCTGCATCGAATTGTGACTGGTCATGCTTCCCGAGGCATCGATGACAAATACAACTTTAGAGCCTTCGTCCCGCGTCCCCATGAACGCCGCACCGGGCACACCACCGGCAATTCCTGTCGCCGCAGGTCTTGTGCCGCCTGCAGACTTGACGGGTTGCCGCGGGTCAGTGACGGCAGTCCCGGCGGGCAGACTGTTACCTGGTCCGATCAGGCGATTCGGTTCCTCACGAGGAAGCATTGTTTCGACCGGCGGCAGATCCGGTGTTGCCCGTGTGGGCGTCGACGCATCCGTGATTGAAAGGACACCATCGGTGGCTTCTGTGGTCTCACCCTCACGCGGGTCGCCTGGGACAACTGCGTCGGGGGTGTCACCCACCTGATCGATCACGATCCCGACTTCACGGGTTTCTTCGCGAGCAAATCCGACAGGTGCCTGATGACAGCCGCGCAGCGATGTCGCGAATACGAGCAGCAAACTCCCGTGTGCTGCGACAGACAACAGACTCGATAACAGCAGGGCTCGCGGGATCCAGTCTGGCAATCTCCGCGAACCTGCGTCGCGACGAGATGCGGGCGAACCGGGCAAATTCCCGTGTCCGGCATCCGATTCTGTCACCTTTGAAGCAGGCTTCACGATCTCGCTCCCGACCGCCCGGTATCAGGGCTGCAGCCGCCTTATTGTTCACCGTCCCACTTTTCGATTTCCAGCGGCGATTGTAACTGGACGGCACCTTGTGCCAATGAAGCGGGCGAGGTCAGTGCGATGTGCATCTTTGTCGGGTCAAACGTGTCGCCGATGTCGAACTTGTAATTGATCTGGCGACCGACTTCGAAAAGGTCGCTGATCACATTATATCCCTTGGGCTGGAAGCGGGATTCAACGAGTGAAATCTCGCCGACTTCGACGCGAATGTCGGCGATGTTCGCCGTGGAACTCGCATCGCCGGCCTGCAATGACACGATCAATTGGCCCGCCTGACGTTCTGCCTTTATTGTCAACGACCGTTCAGGCCATCCTTCAAGCGTTGCCGTTTGCGGATCGGCCAGCAAACGGGCCAAGGGGAGTTTTTCGTCGGGTTCAGTGCGGGTCATCTTCCACATCGCACGCACTTCGGGTTTGGCATCGGTTGGCCAATCGGTCAGATCGATTTGCCATGCAGGAACCGACTGATCCGGTGCCAGTTTCCAAAAACCCGAGAACTGCCGGGTCGTTCCGAGCGGAGAGATATCGATACGGATTTCCCTGGGTCGGTCGACCAGCCCGGAAACCTCGTCGCGGTCAAGACTGAACTGGAACGATGCTGTTTTCTTTGGCTTTTCGTACTCTGCCTTCACATACCCGAATCGGGTAGGTTCGAAAGGCAACAGGTCTCGCGTTGTCTGAATGCGACGCGACAGTTTTAAAACCGGACGCCGATGCCTGATCTGTCGATTCGGGATTTCCAGATCGAATTCCAGTCTCTCACCACCGTAAATTGTCGCCGAAAATTCTTTCAATCCGGGAAAACGGACCTGGTATTTACTGGCAGCCAGGCCGTCGACCGGTCGCCCCAGAATCGACTCTTTCGTAAACGGAGGCTCCAAATCACGGGCGACGACAAACGGACGCGGGGTCATCACATTCTGAATGACTTGCGCCAGCTTTTCGGCCGTCGGTGTCAAATGAAACTTTCCGCCGGTTTTCTCGGCCAGTCTCGTCAACGAATTGATGTCGGCTTCCAGTTCGGATTTCTTTTTCGGATCGGTTTCGGAGTCGACATCGAGATCAAACGCAACCAGGTGCAGCGACAGTTCAGGATGTCCGCGATACAAATCTTCCAGGGCCTTGTAACGGGTTCCGTTGGCCTTTTCATCGTTGTAGGCACCGTCGCAAATGGCCACAACGACACCCCCACGACGCTGGGCCAAAAGATATTCGGATGCCGATCGTAATGAACCCAGCAACGGAGTTTCGCCATACGGTTGCAACAGCGGATTGTCTTCGTAGGGGTTGTCAGGGTCGATATAGGAGTTCATTCGTCGATACTGATCGCCGGACAATGGTCCTGTCGGCACAAGCACCTCGAAGTCCTCTTTCCAGTTTTCGCGTACTTCCTGAGGGATCACCCGAGGCCAGTTCGGGTTGACTTCTGTCTGTTTGGGATCACGGTTTTTCGCTCGTGCGCGATGGCCATAGGCCATCAGGCCAACCAGATGCGGGTCGCGCTCCCCTTTTTGACCGGGAACATCGCGAAGAAATTGCAGGATTTCGGAAAGCGCCTTGCGCGCGACATCGAATCGTCGTTGCGGCGCACCATTTCCCTTGTTACTTCGAATTTTATCGCTCATACTGAGCGA
>JANXOO010000760.1 GCA_025353525.1 Schlesneria sp.
GATCTATCCGAAGTTGAAGGAACAGAGAGAAAGGGCCTTAACTCTTCTGACCGGCGAAATCGACAAAACTGTGCGGCCCGAACTGCCCTCCACGGACGATAGCCGAGAGAAATTGGCAAGCACTTCTATTTGATCGGCGGCATAGTCAGCAATGAGGTTTGTTGCAAATGATCGTTCCGCCGTGTGTTCTGGTTGGTAGTCTCGGAAAATCTCGGACAGCCTCGGAAGAAGTCCGTTCTTGATTGGACGGTATATTTGGCTCCACAGACCCAATAATACTGGATTCTCCTGAACAAGATCATCAACAACGAGATTGCTTGTCTTGCCCCAGCGCTCGTTGTGAGGGTCAAATGTCGCCAGCGCCGATGCGGCTCGCAATCGTTCAGATTCCTTCCGCTTCTCCGGCTTCTCCACGACTACCCACAGCTTGTCCTTTAATGCGTCCTTGTACGGGGCCAAAGCATCACAAATCACCGGAACTTCGTGCGGCTCAGACCGAAGCAACCGCTCAGACAAATACTCGATTTGTGCAACATCTACTGGCAACAGGGCAAGGCTGGAGTGGAGTTGCTTTCGAGAGTCGTCCTCCTGTTTCGCACGGGTGTAGGCCTCTTGCAAAAGCGGGGTGATCCAACGACGGAACGAGGCCATCTCTTTGATGATCCCCGGTACATCTGCCGTCGTTGATTCGAGGAGCCGATCTCGCAGGACTTGTGCTTTCAACCGACCAAAAAGTTCCCCGCCGACCAAGACCAGGAGAATAAGAAATGATGCCAGTAGCGCACCCCGCACAGCATGGTAGCGAGTGGCCTTGACCATCATTTTCTTCTGCGGCAGTGTCCAGTTTTTATTCGGTGTCCACCACCGGATATTGAACCACTGCAACAGCGACGGCAGTTGGCGATTTTCTGGGCGAGCATTCCACACCGCCGCACGATCCGTCAGTAGCAGTTCGGCTCGGCCCCGACGAGTTTCTTTCTGCTTTCGAGTCAGCCAGTCCCTCAATGAGTGAACGAGATAGTCGTGGGTCAGTTGGTAGTATCTCGTACCAGCATTCAACACAGCGTTTGAAATCTCTTCTTTGCCTTCGGGGTCAGTCGGAGTGATGAGACGGATTTCACCATCCAGAATTCGGATGAGGTCGTCAAAATCGTGGGGGCGGTTCCTATAGCCCGACGCTTCCAGTAACTCCGCATACGACCGCATGTGGCCCTTGATGTCAGTCCCAGATTCGGGGAGAAGCGCCTTCAGGACGGCTCTGGCTGCTTTCTGATGATAACGGTGTTCAGGGGGAGCTGTCGCCGCACTGAATGTCTCTTCGAGAAATGCTAGCCCGACTCCTTCAGTGCCGCCAACTTCTTTGAGAGTAGTGGGCGTCCACACCTTTCCCTTCATCATCTCGGCGAACAGTGCCAGTCGGACGCAGATGACCTTGCCTTCCTGGGCCAACCCCGACACGGACAAATTCAAAAACTCCTTTTGATCTTTGCTCTTACCTCTGCCGAGTTCAGGAAGTTTGCCGAAAGCCCGCCCAAATGCTGTCAGTACCTTACGGGCGTGATCCAGATCAAACAGATCGACAGAAGCGGAGTTTTGACCTTCAAGCAAGCGAATATCCAGTTGCCGCATGAACCGGGTAGCCGCCATCCAAAAATCGTCTCGGACCATGACGATGCACTGTACCCGCCCACCATCACATTGCCGCAGGGCTTGCACCAGTTCGGTGTTCTGCTCGTCTTTCTTGGCATGGAGCCATTGCTCAAACTGGTCGAGGACAAAGACAATCTTTTTTCCTAAAGGAATGCCTTGGCCTCGGCGAAGCGCTGCAAGCGACTCCTTTAACGACAGGTTGTCAGTCAAAGCCGGGCAGCGCTTTCGCACGCCGTTCAGTAGCCTTGCCTCTGTTTCCTCAGCGGTCGCTTCGACGTACACGGCAATCATGTCATCCGAAAGACGAGGCAACAGACCGGCTTTAACCAGCGATGTTTTACCACACCCTGACGGCCCGTAGATCAGACCCACACTGAAAGTGTTGTCGGCATCCTTTTCTTCGATCCGAGTCTTCCAGAACCGAATACTATCGGGTAGCCCATCCCGATCCCGTGGCCCCGGCAATAGTTCAAGGAAGAAGTCGGAATCGTGCGCATCAAAAGACCGCAAGCCTTTCGGCACGATCTTGATGAGTTGGTGATCCGAAGTCGGTGTCGATGTCGTGGGCGTGACTGATGTAACCGAACCGCCTACCGTCGAAGGCGGCTGCAAAACCGGCGTGATTGCGGGAGAGCCGCTGCCTTTCTCCACAAGACTGGATTGTTGGTTGACCGTCTGCTCGGCTAGGAAATGCCGCAAATCATCGGCCATGTCCCGTGCTGTTGAATAGCGTTCCGACGCTCGTTTCGACAACGCCTTGAGGCAAATACGATCCACTTCCTTCGGAATATGATCGTCGTACTGCCGGGGTGGACGTGGCTCATAGCTCGTAATCTGCTCCAGCAGTTCGGCCTGCGAATCCGCTCGGAATGGCTTGTGACCGACCAGCAACTCGTAGAACACTACACCCAAGCTGAAAATATCACTCCGGGCATCAATCCTGTGTCCTTCACCACGGGCTTGTTCGGGACTCATGTAAGCGGGCGTCCCAGCGTAGCGTGGTCCTTTCCCGGAATCTTGTTCACGCAGGGCCAGTCCGAAATCTGCCACGAATGCTTTACCACTTTTGTCGAGGAGAATGTTCCCCGGCTTGACATCCCGATGGACCAGTCCTTGCTTGTGAGCGTAATGCAATGCTTCCGCAACAGTTGCCACCAGTTCCACGGATTCGTGCAGATTGAGCCTGGACTGGCTGAGTCGTGAGGCGAGGTCAGTACCGTCGATGTACTTTGAGACGACATAGCAGGGGAAGTGGTCGGTGCTGCCGACATCATGAACCGGGACAATATTCGGATGATCGAGGTTGGCGACGGTACGGGCTTCGGTCAGATAGATTTCAGCGTCTTCAGCACGGGCCACCAGCTTGGAATGCGGGACCTTGATCGCCACGGGGCGGCTTAATTGGTCATCGTAGGCGAGATAGACGAGGCCGAAGCCGCCTTTACCGATGATTCGCTCCACTCGGTAGCGACCGATTTGCTTCGGTAGGGATGCAGCGGTATCAAAACCGGGGGCCTCGTTGCCGTCCGGCTGGTACGCACCAGTTTTGTCGAGGTCGTTCATGGGGCAATTCATTCAGCAATCATGGGTTCTGTCTCTGCAAATATTGTACAGAATGTGATTGCCAGGAGCCATTTGGGGTAGTTGCTACTGCTTGTACCCGATCTGCCTCAAGAAGTTCTTCCGCCACTTGATCTCGGTTTCGTCCTTGATGCCATTTGGCGAGAACCCATCAATTACGCCCAGGGAGAAATCTAAGTCGAAATTTAAGGAGACATTCTACTTTTTAAGGTGCGAACAGACATCAGAGCTTTGATTTCACAAGGTGGTTTTCGGGAAATCAAAGGTGTCAGGCACCGTTATTGACAATTTGCGGCTTACTGAGTAAAATCCGGGCATGGGAAGGCCAAAGCGATCAGCGGATGGCGGTTTAATTTACCACGTTTTGAATCGTGCGAACGCGCGTTTGCCGATGCTTGAGACGGATGGTGACTACGATGCGTTTGTCAAGATTTTGGCAGAGGCCGTTGATCGGACGGGAACGGAACTGTTTGCGTTCTGCGTGCTCCACAACCACTGGCATTTGGTTGTCCGGCCTCATGAGGACGGAGAACTTTCTCGCTTTTCGGGTTGGCTGACGCTGACGCACACGCAGAGGTGGCATGCTCACCGGCGAAACGCTGGGGCCGGGCATCTGTATCAGGGACGTTTCAAGTCGTTCCCTGTTCAGGACGAAGAACATTTTCTGACCGTCTGTCGTTACGTGGAGCGCAATGCGCTGCGTGCAAATCTGGTCAGCCGCGCGGAAGATTGGCAGTGGGGCAGTTTGTCCCAGTGGAGTCAGAAAATGATCGATGGGCAACCCAAATTGTCTCCTTGGCCAATTCGCCGTTCAAACCACTGGATTGACCACGTGAACAAACCGCAAACGGAGGCTGAATTGGAAGCCCTGCGCCGCTGCGTGAATCGCGGCAGTCCGTACGGCGATGAGAACTGGTCGAATAAGATGGTCAAGCAATTGGGACTTGAAACGACACTCACCCCGCGCGGTCGCCCCAGAAAACCAGTTAACGGTGCCTGACACCTTTGAATTTCCTGCCAGCTCTGGCTGCCAAGTTCCGCCGGACGTGTCGCCCTACCTGCCCTGAAACCTGACTCCAGATCAGAGAGCCGATCTCTCACTCCGTCCGCCGACCACTTCCTGAAGAAGTCTCCGTCCCCCACATCACCTCGCTCCATCACCTCGCTCCATCACCGAAGCCGAGACCCGATGGCCCGCGACCTCACTGCGCCCACGGCTCTGGCGAATACTTACTCCCGTCCGTGAGTAAGTGCTGATCTAACAATCACTTATTACGTGCGGAGAGGCGATTTCGCTGGAACTCGGTGCGCAATTCAGGCTAAGACGTTCAACAAGGGAAAAGCCCTATATGCGTCGCGTCAAGGTTAATGTTTTCCTTATTCAAGCGGCGCATGTTCGGCGATCATTAATGGACGCATCCCCCTTTCATTCTCGCCGAACGTCGCCGAGAACGCACTCGTCGTCGGATTCTGCGAGAAACATCGCCGGGAAAAAGGATGCCGGGATTCCGGAGACCTTCGCGGTGCGGTCGAGCATTTGCCACTTGTATCCATCCATGTTGATGCGACATAATACGACATTGACTGGTTTCGCGCGTTCCTGAGGGAAGGGTTTACTGAATGTCCCGGTTCGGTGATTCACAACTGAGGTCCCTGCAGTCGCTCGTTTGTCGGCGAGATTTGCTGAAGGTTGGGCCGTTGGCTCTTTCGGCATCTGTGTTGCCGGGACTGCTGACGGGAACCGCGAGTGCCGCGTTCGCCCCTTCGTCGACTGCCAAGGCAAAGTCGGAGATTTTTCTCTGGATGGGCGGGGGAGTGACTCACATCGATTCACTCGATCCCAAGCCAGATGCTCCGGAACAAATTCGCGGAACATTAGCCGCGATCCCGACTGCCATTCCGGGTGTCCACTTTTCCGAGGTCTGTCCGAAC
>JANXOO010000221.1 GCA_025353525.1 Schlesneria sp.
GAGTCGCCAGCGAGTTCTGTCCGGCCGCAGACTGGGCCTTAAAGACATCACAGATCGCTTCGGGCGTTTTTCCGGGGCCATAAACAACCTCGGGAAACCCGCAGCGGCGCTGGCGGTCGATATCGACTCGTGAAACGGATGTGACTGTTGTTGCGGCAAAGATCGAACGCAGTTCACCTTCGATGCCACCCAGATCCACTGCACCCGATTGCCATCGCCGCAGGAGATTTTCGAGAGCTTCGCGAGACATCGACCAAACCCGTCCTTGCACGTGCGAACTAGTTCCGAAAGCCCGTCTGTTCGATTTCCCGTTCGTCGTGACCGGATTCGGGCGAGCGTTTCAATCGCTCGATGATAGCGATTGACGCGGTTTTTCTCAGCCCTGCGTCGCGAGGACGCCGGTCGACGCACCACTGCAAGTGTTCGGCGGCGTCAGCAGCGCGATTGTCTGCCATTAGATCCAGGCCCAGCAAATATCGTATGGAGTAACTGTGCGGAATCCTTTTGACGGCGTAGGTCAGCACTCCTGCCGCTGCAGAAACATCACCGAGTTCATGGCAGGTATTCCGGATTGCCATCAGAGTCGATTCGAGCTGCTCATCGGTTTTCATCGATTTTGCGAGTTGCATTCCATCCGAGATATATCGCCGTTTGACGAGTTGTGCTTCATCCGTTCGGCCCGCTTTGGCGAATGCGCGTCCGATGATTTCGAACGACTTCCATTCAGGCTGGAATTCCTTTTCAAAGAATTCCAGTGACATCTGCCCGGCAAGGACAGTGGCAATGCGTTCCTGCACTCGAGGACTTCGTTTGAAGGCAGGTCTCCAGTAGTCGAGTGCCCGTTCGACGTGGCTTTCCTGCATTTCCGAGATTCCAATCAGGAACAGCGTGTCCGGGTCTTCCGGTCTTAGCCTGAGTGACTGATTCAGGCAACGCTGTGAAAAAGCCTGGTCGTCCGGTTGATCAAGGAAACACAGGTCGTTCAACACGACGTAAGACTTTGACCGCAACGGGCCATTGGCAAGAGCTCGTTTGAGCGATCGATTGGCAAGCTTCAAATACTTCAGGTTGGGACCGATGGAACGATTCAACCACTCATTCGCTTCACCAGGTGTCTGAAACCCGGACGCCTTGACGGCGTCGCGGAGCATATCTGACGACATGGAATTCTCGGCGCGTTGCTGCCGGATGTCAAAAAGTTGTACGTAGGCCAGGGCAGCAGATTCCTGAAGTCTTGCGTCTCGCAGATCGCATTTCGCCGCAAGAATCGTCTCTTTCAACCGCGATTCGATTTCGGACTCTTTCTCGTTGTCGCTGAATTCGCTGGCGTCGATCTCTGAAATCCGGGCGGCCTGAAGCCGGTGATTTTCCGCCATAGCGGCAGGGAACTTGATGTCGTGCATCCAGACGGTCAGTCCCGCAAGTCCGCACATGGCCGCCGCCGAGACAAGCCGCGGAATCTGAATCGACCACGTGCGACCGCCAGAATTCTGCCGCGTCAAACGGAACAACCGGGCTGCGCACGCCACTTGCAACGCCAAGAGCAACATGCACGACGGTGTGTACCAGAAGAAATCGAAGGCGCCATGGATGACGTTAGCCAGAGCACTGGCCAGAATGGCGGCCGCCGCCGAACTCACATCAGTATCCGGGTTCCAAAGTCCGCGCCAAGTCCAGTGGAACGCCGTGGCGATAAACAAAGCCGCAACGATTAACCCGGCCAATCCTGATTCGGAGGCGATCTGCAAGTAACCGCTTTCCGCATGCGTGTATTCAAGTCCGTCGGGGCCTCCTGAGTCCATTTGCAGGCGATAGGCATCGGAATGCGTTCCGATGCCCGTTCCAAAAGCCGGGAATGCACACGCCACTTTCAAATTCGCCAACCAGATCTCGGTACGCCCTGAATGTTGTTCGAGGCGGCTGCCTAACAATGCTTCATACTTTCCCATCGACG
>JANXOO010000278.1 GCA_025353525.1 Schlesneria sp.
CCAACGACGGCCGCCTTGGTCCTTCTGTGATCCTTCCTCAACGTCAAGGCCCCAGTTCCCAGAGTGTCCCGCTGAACCGCCTGTAACCAGCCAGAGCTTGTGCGAGCCAGCGATTTCAGCGTCATAAGCTTCACGGCGACCTAGAAGAATCCACTGACGGGCCCATTCTTGAAATCCGCTCCAGGCGATTGACTCGAGTTCTGGCGGGGCGTATGGGTTTTCCTTCGAAGTTTTTCGATTGTGGTGGACGAGGCAAATTGTGCAGCCGGTTTCCTGCCCGACTTCGGTCAGTTCCATCAGTTTCGGCCCAACTTGAAACAAGTTGCCCGCATCGTCCCCGAGGTTTAGACACAAATAGGCCGGATCGACGATCAGCACTTCCAAAGCGTGATCTTTGACGAACTTTGTCAGTTCGCTTTTCGTTTGTGGCTGACCAAGTTTTGGTAAACTGAATGACCAGATCGCGTTTTCGTAGTCCGATAAATTGAACCACGGTTTTGATTTCGCGATTCGTCTGGCCGTCTCTTGGATGGTCGCGTCGCCGCTCTCGCCAGACATCAACGCCACGCGAACTGGACGCGGGACGTAGAATTTATTCAGAAACGCCGCGCCACTTGCGAGAGACAATGCCAGATCAATCGCAACGGTCGTCTTGAGAGACTTTTTGCTGGCCGCCATGATGCAAGGTTGACGAGCCGCCAGAACTCCATCGATGAGATACTCAATCCGCAGATCAGCGGCGTCGAGTTCCGCCGATGTCATGACCGCGAATGTCTCTACCGGCTTTTCAGAGTTTTGCACCTTCGCGAGTGCCGCAGACAGACGGATCGCAATATCGCCAACGTCTGTCCCGTCGCGAAGTCGCTTCAGGGAGTTCTCAAGCGCCAGCTTGAGCGTCTGATGCCGTTCCGCCTTGTCGATTTGTTCGTCGGTCGAACACTCGAGCATTGCCTTCATCGAAAAATTGCAATCTTTCGTGGCGAAATCCCGAGCAATCTTTTTCAGCTCGTCGTCTGGCTTCCCGTTTGCACATCTGGATCGATTGAATGTCCTAAGAATGTCGCAAATCTCAGATTCGTTAGAGCCAAATGAGCGGACGGCACCCGCGAGCCTCACGAGCATCTGATGCCGACCGCCGACTGGGAATTGTGGCGGTAACTCCAGGCGACCAGGCGACGAAACGTCGAGAATAATCCCCGCCAAGTTCCCCACGTCGCCGCTGGCCTGTTGTCCATCCGCGAGCAACGGACCGCCCGCGATCGCGGCTTGAATTAGTTCCGTCGACGCGATTCCACCGCCCATTTGGAGGATTTTCGACAGGCGTTGCGGCCTTTCGGGGCTGTGTACACCCTTCCGAGTTGGCGAGCCGTACGCTTTGGTTATTCTCGCCGCGTTATGAACACTGATATCTATCGCGACCTCTGGCGTCGAAAATCGCTGCGAGAGCGAATGTAAAAACTGCTTGACGAGTGCGGACGATTCTTCATCGTTAGGGAGATCAATTCCGACAATAATATGAAAGCCGTTCCCGCTGTCGGCGACGAACATCTCTGGAAAACCGAGCCCCCGCAACCACTCGTAGACAATTTCCATCAACTCGCGTGCGGATTCTTTTTCCTCATCAGTCGCGTTGTCGGCGGTCCCTCGATTGTTTGAACTAGGGTCGAAGTCGATCAACAGATTCGACCTGCGGACAATGTCCACGTTCTTCGTCAGCGCATTCGCTTCGACTAATCGCGGCCTGTTTGCCAGATCGGGATCGATCCGATTCATGATGACGTAGATCCCAGTCACCGAGCGGCTGGCGTCCGCGACGATCTGCACCGCCGCGTCGATTTCGTCAAACGCGAAATAAAAGCCGCTCATCGACCTGCCACGTAAGATCCTGACTTCGCCGACGCCGCCAGGCACGACGAACATCCGCAACGTCTCCGCAATCATTGCCCGGTCGGCCGCTGCCTCTGTCGTGGATCCGTCAGAGATCATAGTCATGCTGACCCCTCGCCATCGAGGATCGCCGCGAGCCGTTGACCGGCGGCCGTCAGACTCGTCTGGCTATCGATCGACCTGATCGCCAGATTCGTCTGCATCGCGACACTGACGCTTTCGAGTGCGATCGCTATCTGAATGACTCGGTCGCCGCATTCGCGAATCCTCGCGAATCCCTCGGATTCGAGATTCCGAATCGCGTCGATGGAAAAAACCGCTGTTGCTTTTTTGGCAATCGTTGCCATAATATTGTGCTCCGCAAGTTGTGATTTGGGGATTGCGAACATGCCCGGTAGGATTCAGCCCCTGCCGGGTTTTCGCGTTTCAGCAGCCGAGTTTTTCGAGCGCTAAACAAGCTTCGCCCGCTCGACGCGACATGTCGTCTTCACAGTCTTCGCGGGTTGCGGGAGAATCGGCGTTGAGTGCGGCCAAGAATTGTTCGACCGCTGCTCGGGTCGTCATCCTTGTGCCGCCGACTCGCCACGTGTGCAGATACACGCGACGGCCATTCACGTTAATTCCCTTGTCTGACCAACGAGTCAGGACCGATGGATGCGTGGCGTTTCCCGTTCGCGAGCGAGGTAACCAAAGTCGTGCCGCATGTGAAAGACACGCGGCTTTTTGCAGTTCGGCAAGCATAAAAAAATCCCCTGTGTTCAAAGGCGTATTGCTCGTTGTCGAGCGACTCACCTAAGTTTACAGGGGATGCAAAAGTTCTGAATTAAGTTCTATCGCGATTTACACGCAGTATCGCGATATAGCGTGTAAATATCGATCCAAAAAAACGCTACTTCGCGATACTGCGTTTTTTCAATCGTTGTTTTTCCTCGGTTTTGAGTTTTGTAACATCTTTCGAAAGTTGGCTTGTTGATCCCCATTTGGGCTTTCCGTTTTCTCCAATAATCTTGCCCATCTCGGAAGCAATGTCGAGATACGACATTTTTGGTTTTGCCGTTTTTCGGTTCGTGATTTCCAAACAAGCATCTTTGTATCTTTCGTCCGCTTTTTTTTGTTTGCTTTGCTTCAACCGGAATTGCGTTTCTTCTTTTACAAAGTCCTCAGCGTCCCGGACTGTGTGATAGACTTTTCCGGGCCTTAAATGCCACATCGTTACCGCCTGAAGTGCGCGATCGATTCCCCGGTCAATTTCTCCACGTTGACGATGCATTTCCACGAGCGATAAGCAACCACGAACGGACTTGGCAAACTCGATAACCATTTCGTCAAACTCTTCTGCGGAAGTCTTGCGGGGTTGCTGAGAAAGGATCTCTTCCACTTCACTTTTTATCTGATCCAATGCGAACGCCAGTTGCGATCCTCGCATCCACAAAGCGAAATTGGCATCTACGGTGCCATTACCATCAGACAATCCTGCGTCTAAGAGTTCGTCGAGACTGTAGGGAATCGATTGATTTTTGTTGGACTTGGCAGAGGGGCTGGTTTTAGACTTCTTCGGCATGTTCGCTGCTCCTGTTTCGGGGAGCGTTTCAATTGAAATAACGCGCGGGAAGCCGGTGAAACGTCCGGCGTGTCGGGAGCTAACCTATCCCGCGCGTTTGTACACATGGTATCAAACTCAACCCAGCCGTTTCACGGCTTCAACGGCTTGACGTTCGGCATTTTTGGAATAATGCTCGGTCATCGCCGAATCACTGTGCCCTAAGAGTCGCTGTGTCGATTCTAGACCGATTTCGTTGACCAGCCGTGTAGCCGTCGTGTGACGGATTTCATGAGGCACGAACGGCGTTATCTTTGCCCGTTTACATGCACGTTGAACGGCCGCGCCGAAGTTGTCCCTGCGAACTGGAAAGATTCTCGCATCGGGATCGGCTTTCAAGTGCCGCAAGAGAATCGCCTGCGCCGTGACATTGAAAAAGAGCGTGCGTCTCTTCCCTTTGTACGCCGTCTTGTGCTTGACCAGATCGGCCCGCCAGGGGTCGGACGTTCTGTTGATATCGCACATTTGCAAGCCGATGATTTCCCCCGGCCTCGCCCCGGTCAGAGTCAACAGATCGAGAATATCTCGAGCGCGTGGCCGCAGTTGCCTTCGTACGGCGTCGATATCCTCTTGCGAAACCGAACGCCGCGGTACTGATTCCGCTGCCGGAGTCTCGCCAGCAGTAAGAATACGAACCGTCGATAACGAAGCCGCAATCGACTCGGGAACCATTTCCCACGATACGCCCCAGCGGAATATCGCTTGGATGCGTTTCACCTGACGATTGACCGTTGATCGTGACCACGGCTTACGTGGCGCTGACTCGCCCTCCGCGTCTTTCAAATCGGGATCGCCATCGACCATTGCTTGGCGGACAACTCGAAGTCTGAGCGGCCCGAATTCGTTGACGGGAGTCTCGCCAAACAACTGTCGCAAGAGCCGAATTGCAGTACGCTGACAGTATTGCTCGGCGGAAGAGAATCGCGGAAGTTCATCCGTGACGAACTTCAAACAGAGTTGACCGACAGTGACGGCCTGTTTGCCCTTCGGTCCCGCTGGAATTTTAACCAGCGATTC
>JANXOO010000299.1 GCA_025353525.1 Schlesneria sp.
CCAGGAAAAGCATTCCCATACGGGTGTCATCACGTATTCGCATGCCACTGTGGGGGCCGCTCTGGTCCACCGCGACCACCGCGAGGTCATTCCACTGTGTCCCGAGCCGATCATTCGCCAGGACGGCCTGACGAAGAACGACTGGATGAGATCGGGTTTTCAAGAATCGGTAAAAGCGACGACCCTCCGAGTACAAAACAGTCACACGGACTCACGGAGAGGTTTGCATCCATGACTACCCTGTACCACCGCGTTCGCGGTTAACAAAAAACAAATTCCGCCCGATTGAATTTCCATGTCAGCCTCGACGTTGCGCGACGGTCTCGGACCACGCTACTCGTCGGATATCATCGCATCGCGAAGCTCTTCGATCCCAAGCGGCCTCCGTTGAGACCGTCGGATTCTCAGAATTCGAACCGTATTCCGCTCGATGATAAACAGCACGCGAAATACAGATGGTCGTTTTCCAACGTGAAATTATCGAAGTTCAACTTCAACCTTGCCATTTTCTCGGGCCACGGAACATCGATCCGGGCGTGTACTCAACGACTGAAGCGCAAACTGAAAACGGTCCAGCCAGCGCGAAGCGTCGACTGGTGAACTCTGAGCGGCGTAGTCGTAATAGCCTTGAAGGTCAGCAATAGCCAATCGTTGCAGAACGACGTTACAGGTCATTACCAGTACCATGTTTTCGGGCATCGCGTACTTGCTGGACGGCATCAATGAGTGGCGTCCCTTGATCGCCAGATTGCAATTCGCGTACGGCCAGTAGGACGGCCTCCAAATCCGCATCAACTTCTGTCAAGGCGTTCATCGCTGACCTCAACACTTCGTCGCTGGAGTTGTAGGCACCACTGGCCAAACGATTCGCGACGAGTATTTCGACATCTGCAGGAACCACAAACGGCATTTTCGATTCTTTCCGTTGATCAACTCAGGAAAACGATCCAGAGCCAGGTTGTTATTCGCGGAGGCGATTCTACCAGACAATTGAGAGCACCGGTATAAAGCACATTGACAATTTTTTCCGCAAAAACGTCCGAATCGCGGAGTTGGTGTTGATGAGATATCACTGGACGACGAATTGTCGTCTCGATGGACGGTGGATGGATCAAAGATGGTCGCGCCGAAGAACTCTTCCACTACGCGACTTACGTCATTCCGCAAATCGCTCTATGATAACGACAAATTCCGAATCCGACCCTTGGGGTTGGGTTGGGGGCTGCATGTGTGATTGCGTGGCCAAAAGTTGAGAAATCCCGGTTTGTTCAAAAATTGAAGCAACGGATTGCGATCGCTCACGATAATTCAATGATTGTCTTCAGTTTGTGCTGATGAGTTTGGTCCAACTCAAGAACATCGACGAATTCAGAATCCATCCGAATTTCGCGTCTCGACTTCCGTTTGGCATTTTTAAGGGAATCGGTCATGCCCTGGTTCTTTGCGCCGGCTGGGCCTCACGATGGTTACGAGAACTTTGGCGTCGTCCCCTCAGACGCAAATTCCGTAGGCTCCGTCAAAATAATCGAGGGGGCACTGTTGACTGTCGGGCTCAAGGGCGGAGCCGGATTGGCGATTTCTATGTCTGTTGCAACCATCGCCTTGAACGTCCCGCGTTTAGAAAAGCCGGGTCCAGGTGGTTCGCGCCTGCTGAAATTGTCTGCGACAAAAGCCGGAACTTGTCAGTTGATCGCGAAAACCGCCGACGGCGCGACCGCGGCGACTTTGGACATCGTGGTGGTCGCAGCACAGAAATCTGTAAATTCCCCCAAACTGACGTTGTCTCCGCTGGGCAAGCTGTCGATGGCGGACGCGAACAAATGGATCAAAGACGTTGAGGCGAGCGTCAAACTGGTTTCGGAAAATCCGGTGGGGAAAATCGTGCTCAAATATGTTCCCGACGTCGTGGTGATCCCTGATTTCGTGGACACCACTTGTAACGCCAGTAGCTTGGTTGTGCAGAGACCGACAACTTCCGAGGGAACGTCAAGCGTGGGCCGAACGGTCCAATTCTCCCCATCGCTTTGCAATGGAACTGGAGCTGGCGATCGGCCCGACGAAGGTCTGGTCCACGAACTGATTCATCAGGTGGAGGACAATTGCAGTGAATACAAGAACGTCCCCGACCCGGCCAATCGACCCACCCCCGGTTTCGAATTCGATGGTTCGGACTTTATGACCATCACGATCACAAATCTTTACTCCAGCTCTTATCAGCGGCCGCTTCGCAAAGACCATGCGAGCTACGCGAGATTGCCCCAATCCTATGCGTCCAACGAGGCAAAGTATTTCACCGACTTCCGAGGCAACTTCGTGAGTCTCAATCGCCGTCTATCCGCGTTTTACCGTGATTTGATTTTCGTGGAAGTCCCCTGGGACCCTTTCCAGGAAATCAGACCTTAGTCCAATGCCCGAATCCTCGGGCAGCGCTCTGAAGTATTTCACCGTGGGGAAAAACAAAGGGGACATTCTACTTTACAATGCAATAACGAATGAACATGCTGCATAAATGCCACGAACATCCCGCGCATCACAGGGCAACTATGTCTATCACGTCCTCAATCGGGGCAACGGTAGAGCGGATGTGTTTCATAAAGCTGACGACTATTTGGCGTTCGTCAATCTGATGCGAGAGTCCAACGAGCGATTA
>JANXOO010000331.1 GCA_025353525.1 Schlesneria sp.
GAAATACGTACAGCCTGCATGAGGGTAGCAACGTTTCATTGATCGATTGACCTGGAACTGTTTTCATGACCGCATCGGTACTTTCAAGATACCTGAACCCGGAAGTCCTCAGTCGGGTCGTCGACCGTCCAATGGAACCCAAAGGACTGGTGGTCGGTAACCTGGCAGGAGCTCACAAGTCACCAATGAGCGGTTTTGCGGTCGAGTTTGCCGGCCACCGCGATTACATCGTAGGCGATGACCCGCGTCACATCGACTGGCGGCTGTACTACAAACGCGATCGGCTTTCGATCAAGCAATACGAAATGGAGACGAACTTCGTCTGCCATCTGCTGCTTGATGTCAGCGCATCAATGCGTTACGGCGACGATACACAACAGAAGTTGCTGTATGCGGCTCAGGCAGCAATGACATTGGGATATTCGATCGTCTGTCAAAACGACAAAGTGTCGCTGGCTACTTTTGATGACCGGGTTCGAGGCTACGTACCGCCGGGTAATTCGCTGTCACAGATCCATCGGATGATCCAGCATCTCGACGAGATAGAGCCTGTCGAGAAAACAAATCTGCAAGATTGTCTGACCGATCTGACGGGGCGCATGGGTCGGCGCGAGATCGTGATAATCTTCAGCGACTTTTTGACTGATCTGACAGCGCTGGAAGCGGCATTACAGCGAATGAAATATCACCGGCACGAAATCGTGCTGTTTCACGTCCTGCACCACCACGAACGGACGTTCAACTTCGACGGCATGGTGAAATTTCTGGGACTGGAAGAAGTCGGTGAATATCTGACTCAGACCGAAGACATTCGCCAGGGGTATCTGGAAGCCATGCACCGGTACGATTCGGCATTCGACGATCTGTGCCGCCGCAATGCAATCGAGCGAGTTTCGGTGGATACCAGCCGCAATCTGGGCGACGAACTCGTCGATTACATGAATCAGCGGACACGAGTACGCGTCCGCTGATTATTTGCTGTTCTACAGACCAGCCAATCACTCATTGCACTTTTCGAGACTGCAGCGCAGACTGGGCCACGGGCGGATTTTGAATTTGCCGGATTTTGCTGACAGGAACCAATTGCTGGCGTTTCCGGCTCTCCACCGACCCCGTGTGTTTGGGCCGGACACAAGGGGACGGTGGAGAGCGTCAAACGTGTTTGCATTGACCTGCTGTACTTTTGGAAGTGAGAATACCTG
Organism: Schlesneria sp.; assembly: GCA_025353525.1. GTDB lineage: Bacteria > Planctomycetota > Planctomycetia > Planctomycetales > Planctomycetaceae > Schlesneria. The sequence goes on from JANXOO010000331.1 coordinate 1,203, forward strand.
CAACCCCATTGTGTCAGCGAAATCCCGATAAATCTGGAATCCGCCCCTAAGCCACTGTTCGAACCGAAATGATATCCCTCGCCATTCCCGTATGTTGAGCCGGTACAATGAAGCGATGCCCCTTGTTCGTCACAATTGGTTTTTGGACGATTCTGTTAAGCCGTGCCGGGTTCCTGTGTGCAGAAGACTCTAATGACACCCCCTCTGACGAATTGAAGTCGGAACGGCATAAAGCAATCGTCGCTGAATTCAAAAATTTCCTTGGTGATATTTCAATTGTTCGACAAGGACCGACGCCGATCATCGAAGAGTTGATTCCAGAGCCGGTTCTGAACTGGGACGATCTTGTCCGCGGTCATCATCACGGAACCGTTTGGGTGTGGGGTGACCATGGTCGGCCAGCGGCAGTTGTCGAACTTTTTACGAACAATTTCTCGGAATCGATCGGCGGAATCCCGGGAAACGTGGTCCATTCGCTGGCACCGGGTCCGTTGTCCACGAAAGGGGACCGAACATGGTACTGGGCTCCTGATCGTCCTGGCTTTATTCCTCACAAACTCGCTGGCGCACCAACCCCTGCTGCAACGCAAAACCTTCGCCGAATCCAGATGCGAAGTTTGGCAAAGCGGTTTACGGCAAATGAGACATTTCAGAGTAATCGGTCTGAATTGCGGTTGCTGACGACGCCGCTTCGAGTCTACGAATCCCCGGACGAAGGGATGCTCGATGGGGGCCTGTTCACTTTCGTTCACGGCGGAACGAATCCGGAAGTAATACTGGTTCTGGAAGCGATGGAAGCCAACAAAGAACGGTACTGGCAATTCGGTTGCGTCAGACTGGGTCATGCGGAAATGCAAGTAAAATTCGACGAAACCGAATTGTGGAAAGCGAGTACTTACGGCGACCCTGATCCGACATCTCCGTACTACTGGATCACGTCACAACAGGTGTCTCGATGAACAGGAAGTCTGCGAAATAATCGGTTCCGCGTCGCGCATGGCCTTTGGTCTTTTCAATCGCGCGAAAACGTTCTGTTCGACTTACGCCAGGATCCCCTTGATGACATCGCCATGAACATCGGTCAGGCGGTACTGTCGCCCCTGGTACCGGAATGTCAATCGCGTGTGATCGATGCCGCACAAGTGCATCATCGTGGCTTGCATATCGTGGACGTGGACGGGGTCGGCCGTGATGTTCCACGCAAAGTCGTCGGTCGCACCGTACACGGTACCGGGCTTGACGCCGCCACCAGCCAGCCACCAACTGTAGGCTTTGCCAAAGTGGTCGCGACCTTTCGGGCTGGCAGGATCGCCCTGACCGAATGGCGTACGGCCGAATTCACCGCCCCAGACAACCAGAGTATCGTCCAGCATCCCGCGATCCTTCAGATCCTGCACGAG
>JANXOO010000335.1 GCA_025353525.1 Schlesneria sp.
TCAAGGGATGTTGAAACCCCAGTTCGGCCGCGTGCAGAGCCAATCGCGGTGCGCGGCTGCGGTCGTTGATCATCGGGGCGGCAAACGGCTGCCGGTACTTCACGTCGCCGCAGATCAAATGACCTCGCTCTGAAAGATGGATTCGAATCTGATTGGTACGACCCGTTTCCAATTGGCATTCGACGAGCGAATAATTGCCCAGGTCTTCCAGCGGTCGAACGTGAGTCACTGCCCGCTTTCCGATTTTGGGGTTGTTAATACTGCCGCGCCGACCGTCGCCTCGGTCCCGCACCAGGTTTGATACGATTGATTCGGCAATGGGGTGTCCATGGACAAAAGCCCAATAAACCCGATGTGCAGTGTGGCGGCGGAATTGCCAGATCAAGCTCTCTTCTGCTTCGGCGGTCCGCGCCATGACAAGCAGGCCGCTCGTGTCCCGATCCAGTCGGTGGACAACACGCAGAACCGGCATCCGTCCGTGCATTCCTTTTTTTCCTGAGCCGGTGTCGAACGAACGACGGGCGATCAGACCCGCGACTGACTCTTCAAGCGTCGGATGTAACGCTTTTTTGTCGGACGACCAGGTTCGTTCTTCGGGACGACGGTGTGTCATCATCCCCGAAGGCTTGGCGACGACGACGACATGAGCGTCAATAAAGACAAATTGCACGTCGTTCGTCTTTGGCGTCGGAACCGGTCTGTCGTGCAAAGAGACAACATCACCTGGTTCGACGCGTCTTGCTTCGTTGAGACACAGGACCCCGTTGACCGCCACCTGTGATCGTTCCAGTCGTTGCCGAAGTTTTGACCATGACTCGCCAGGAACGAGAGCCCTCAGGACGGCAAGGACTGTCTTGCCGACAAGTTCGGGCTGAATTTCATACGAAACCGGGTCAGACATATTTTTTTGCACGCGGTGAAGATCGAGGATTCGTTTGTGAGTCCGATTCCGCCTTCACCATTATTATGTGTAGAGCGATTGATCCGTTTTCAAACGGGGTTCTGTCCGGGGCGATGTCGTCGTCGTCCTGACCGCCAGCGGACTGAACATCAGAACCGAATAAAATGCAGTGCTGGCAAACGACCGAACCGCGAACGGGATCGCCGCAATGTAGCACGCCATCAGCCCCGCCGACGTATGCGGAAGATCTGTCTGAAAGCAAAAGTATCCAAAATTGGTGACGATAAAAAACAGGATTTCCGCGACCATTCCTCGCCCAAGTGCTTCGATTCCCCGTAGCGGCCAGTCGCGGCGATCGAGCCCCTGTCCCATCCATGCCGCCGTCAAAATGCAGGCATAGACCAATCCGCCGTCAAGCTGAAAGGCCGATGATAACTGGCCGGTTTTGAGTGTAATTCCCAGATCGCTGATCAACAGCACAAGCAATGGAAGCCCGTATTTGAGGCGACGATCGGCGAGATATGCCCCGGAGAACAGACTGACCGCCATCAATGGCGAGAAATTCCAGGGATAAAAAATCGCCAGCGAATTCATTTCCTACGACAGCCTGCGCGAAGTGTGCCCCGACGTGCCGAGCCGCGGGTACGTGGAGTCGCTGGTGCGGATGGCGGGACTGCTGCACGACGTCGGTCACGGGCCGTTTGGCCACTTCTTCGACGATCATTTTCTCTCCCACTACGGTCTCAGCCACGAGACGCTGGGCAG
>JANXOO010000387.1 GCA_025353525.1 Schlesneria sp.
GGCCGTCGCGGCACCATCGCGAGAAAAAAGTGACGCCTTCACTCGACGATGCAGGTCTTGCAGTGCTGCCTCACCGTATTGCTCGACCATCAATTCGACGAGTGTCCTGATGGAAAAGATGTCGGCATCCGCAGAGACCGAACGATCGACGAGCAAATCGGCAAGTTCCTCCCAGCCGAATCGTTTTCCATCCCATTCGTAAATGCTGTGGGTGCTGCGGCGATGTCTGGCCAGTTCGCGTCGAGCTATCGTTGCACCGCATTCGGGGCAATCGATGAGTCGTTCGAGTTCGAAATCGCGCTCACATTGACCGCCCGTAACCGGGTTCGCTCCGTGGGCGACAAGCCGCCGGCATGTCTCGACCCTTTCGGACACATTGGGAACGGGGACCAGTTGTTCGACGACTGATTGAAACGCAGCGAGATCCGTATTGACGGCGGCAAGCGGTAACGCCGCATCCGCGACGACTGTTTCCCTCGCGATCGACCGGATTCGACCGTCGTCGTGCGAAAGCAGTTTCCAACACGCCTTTTTTGCAATCGGTTCTGTTCTTAAACAGACCGCAAATTGTTCGGTCCATTCCTGTAACGACGTTGTTGTCGGTACAGAGGACTGGAATTGAAATGCGAATGTCACCTGATGCACGAACGCTGCTTCAAATGCAGAAGCGAACCCGGACGGGTTGCGCTGTCGTAACTCATTGACGAGAAGCTGCAGTGCGGGAACGTCAAACCCCCGCACGATCCTGGTCCAAAGCCGCGTCAATGCCTGACCGAACGGAATCAGATTTCCGCCCAAAGCGACATAGTGGTGTACGTCTGTCAGGTGGGAGTCGAGTTCACGAGCTCGTAATTCCTGCTGGCAGGCCGGGCAAATGACGATCCGATGCTGAGCCTCAAGCGACTCGATCGCACTGTTCACGATGGCCGCGGCAACACCGAATCCGGACAAGCGACGGGCAGCCCGAATCATTTCGTCGACACCGCTACGTCCGATCCGTTGGGCAAGATCTACAACGATTGCCACGTCGATGCGGGGAACCGCTCGCAGGATGGCTCCTGCTGCGCAGACGCGGATTTCGTATTCCGTATCGTCATCGATCCGAAGTTCAATCAGCCGTCGACACTCGGTGTCGGCGGGAACCCTCTTGATCCGCAATGCGAGTAATTCGATTCCCCACGTGCGAATATGCGGCTGTGTCGACTCGAACAGTTCGGCGGCCACGCTGTCAGTCGATTCGACATCGGCGAGCAAAACAAGTTCGTCAGGAAGTTTGACGGCGGAATCAGTCAGTGTTTCCGCAAACGACCTTCGAAATCCGGGTGAGGTCGCAAAAAGAGTCGGTGCAACGGTGGCTCGTGAAGTACTGGTGACTCCGTTACCGGTTGCGACTGAAAAGATGCTGAAACACCAGTCGCCCGACGACGATGTACCGGCAGGTCGGGCGGGCGGAAGAGGCCATTCGACGGTCGCTGATCCTGTTGCTCCCCCCGTCCATACAAGAACTCCGTCGGTACAGGATTGGGGAGGACGGCCAAATTGTCGAACGACCTGATACTGCAATCCTGCGGGTAGCGAACGGGTTGAAAACGCGATCGTTGCCCGACCGTTCGCACGTTTCAACACCAGGCAATGCGGCACGGGGGATGGAGGTGGATTTGCCCATCGTGCTCGCAATTCCGTGACGGAGCCAGGTCGTTCGGCAGAATCGGCGTCGAGGCAGGCCTGAATTCCGTCCAGGAAACTCTCGGGCCAGAGCGTCGAAAACCTGGACCCGGGGATGCCGAAGATTTTCTGAATCTCTGTGATCCGTCGCAGCGGGACTCGACTCAAGGCTTGTTTCATCCGTTCTCGCTGCGATGGACCAAAGACAGCAAGGCGATTC
>JANXOO010000390.1 GCA_025353525.1 Schlesneria sp.
CTCCAGGTGATCGGCGAACCGCCCCGCGAACTGTACCGCATGACTCTGACAGAAACGATCTCGAAAGAGATATCCGTCGAACTGTTCTGCTCGCGCAAACAACCGCGCGCCGACGGCCCCGCCTTTGACAATCTGGTCATCTCAAGTCCACGCGAGTGACCGGAATCAGAAAACGGTTCATCCGTCTTCTTGATTCGTAAGATTCGTGGTCGTTCATGAATGATCCTGGCTCAACCAGAGAAAGCTCCCCCCCGATGTCCTGCCGAATGCGACTCAGTTTGGTGATTTGGATGGTGACTTGTTCTGTGGCGACGGCCGCGGAACCTCCGTTACAAGTGGCCACGTTTCGAGTCGATGTCACGCCACCCATTGGTGACGGGCCGTGTGTCGGGTGTATGCCGAAGGTGATGAGCGTCGAGCATTCACTCGAACTGCGCGGAGTCATCCTGAAGGCGGATTCGCGGACGTTCGTGATCTCGGCGATCGACTACTGCGGCATCTGCAACACGAGCGATGAGACGATTCGTGAAGCGATGGCTCGCGCGGCGGGCACGACGCGGGAGCGAGTCGCATTGCAGTCGCTGCATCAGCATTCGGCTCCGATCCTGGACGCCGATGCCGTGCGGCTGTTGCATGGTGAGAAGAGCCAACAACTCGCGCAGCATGTGAAGTTCACGGACGACATCGCCTCGCGCACGGCCACCGCGGTGGAAGCGGCGCTGAAGCAACTGAAACCTGTAACGCGAATCGTCGGAACGAGGGCGAAAGTTGACCGAGTCGCCTCGAATCGCCGAGTTCCTCAGCCCGACGGCAGCATCGCCGTGCGAGCGAGCTTCACGCGCGAGGTCACGGTGCGGGAGGCTCCCGAAGGCTTAATCGACCCGTGGCTGCGGACGCTGACGTTCTTCGATAGCGAACGGCCACTCGTCCAACTGCATTACTACGCGACGCACCCGCAGACGTTTTACGGCGACGCACGCGTCTCGTGGGATTGTGTCGGGATGGCTCGCGAACGGCTGGAGAAAGCGACCGGCACGTTTCAGACTTACTTCACCGGTTGCGGCGGGAATGTCACCGTCGGCAAGTACAACGACGCCACGCCGGCGGCCCGCGAACAACTGGCGACGCGATTGCTCGACGCGATGCGGCGATCTACGGATGTCGGCAAGGCCGATGCGGCAAAAGGAGCTTCAGCCGAGCGAGTGATCGACGTCGACGTGACGCGACTGAAGGATAGCGACATCGCTTGGGCGACCGCTCCGATTCCATTCACCGTCCGCGCAGATGGCCCGTTCAATCCGGAGTTGTTGAAGAAACAACTGGCTCCCGACGTGCCGTTTCAGACTCGGCTGACAGCGGCAATGTATTCGGGATTTCTGAACCGGCTGCGAGACGGCTATGTCGCTCAAGCCAGTCGGCTGCGGATCGGCGACATCGACCTGCTGCATCTTCCCGGCGAGCCGTTCGTCGAGTTTCAGTTGTTCGCTCAACAGACCGCGCCGCAGTCGTCGTTCGTCTGCGTCGCGGGATACGGCGAGTGCGGCGTGTGGTACTACGGCCCCGACTGCATCTACACCGACCGCGGTGGCTACGAACAAACGTGGTCCGTCACCGGGCCGTGTCAGCCCAAGGTCGAAGCAGCACTGCGGTCGCTGGTCGAGCGAAAGGCCTTACCGGCAAATCCAATTCGATCGGATTGAAGAATTCACCTGGAAAACCATGACCATGATTCGTCGATTGACCCTGCTGCTGCTCTTGTCGAGCTCGTCCGTTGAATTGACTGCCGAGACCCACTGCTACGACGTAGTGAAAAAGTAATCGTTGCTTCAGAAATCGGATGCGTTAATTCGGTCGTCCAGGAATTCTGCGATCACCGTTTTAGTCCAATTCTTCGGATGTATTTTTGCATCCAGAGCAAGAGGTCGTAATCGCAGTCAGCGCACTGGATTTTCCGAAAATTCTCGCTGCATTTTCAGTTGTGTCGGCGCAAGTTGGGGACGAAAACAGAGACGCTGACCCTGAAAAGCAAAATGCCTCATGCGACGTAAGTGCATGCGGCATAATAAAATCGGTGCGACAAGACGTAGTTATTCGCGAGAGCCGTGGGCGCAGGGAGGTCGCGGGCCAAGGGCCTTCCGCACCGGGCAACGTGTTCGAACGATCCGTGGATCCGCCGGAGACTTCTCGGTCTTGCGTCTGAATTGGCGACTCTTGAGCTGCTAGATCTCAGCCTGCTGTTGCTCGATGAGGGTATCGCGTTATTGAATCCTCAGAAGTGCAACGGCATTCCTGGACTTCCAATAACCGACTTCGCACCTGAGTTCGGCAACCTCACGTCGCAGTTCGCGGTTCGCGGCTTCAACTTGATCCAGCCGTGCCGACAAGCTGGCCAGACCCTCGCTGAGTTGTCGATTGACTCTCAACAACTCAGCAACGGAAAGACTCGCCGGAGATA
>JANXOO010000405.1 GCA_025353525.1 Schlesneria sp.
TCTGCCAGACGGAACCGGCGGCCAAATCAAAATCGCGCGGACGGGTCCGATGGACGAGCAGTTTAACAAGATTGGCAACGAACCCCGATCCAAGCGAACCCGATACTAACCACGGCACGATCCGCAGCTTCGGTCGGTCCAGCAACACAACACCGATTAATATGAGCGTTGCACCAATCCCGTGCCCGAACACTTCGCAGATTTCGAGGAACTCGCTTAACATACCTGGACCGCGATTGTCATTGAAGAAGGAGGCGATCTGAATATCCAGCGGCAAAAATGCAATCCCTGCCAGCAGAAATACGAATGGCGCAAGCGGTGGACACCAGCAGCGCCCGCTTACGCGGGGTCTCGATAGTCCGGCGGAGGAAACAGCATCCATGCGGCAATCATCCAGCGACAAGTGTACGAATCGGGGCGTGGCAGAATCATAGCCCATGATGTTTCATCGCGAGAAGCTCAAAATGCGCCGCCGTCATGCGGGTCGATGTTCCTCCCGGAACCGGGAGGTATCAGATCAATCCGACATGACACATTGTCGTGATATTTCAAGTCGATAACGTGACCGGCAGTGAAAAATTTTACCGGCTGAAAAACGAGGAATGGCTCCCCGACCTCCTGGTGCCTGTCCCGCCTTTATCAGCGACCTGTTGTGACTCGGTTGACGAACGTTTTGTGTGGCGTGACACTGGCGGGACAGATTGTCTGATGGCCGCAGAATTAATTTTCAAAATCACCTGGAGTAATGGCTCATGCTTCGACGCTGGATTTCAACCGTTTTGTCGGGATTGATTTTGTCGACTGCTGCGTTCGCAGACGACGCGAAAGACGGGGCAAAATTCGAGCGAATCCAGCTCGATGCGACCTTCAGGGCAGAAGGAGTCGCGGTCGGCGATTTCAACAAGGACGGCAAGCTGGATGTCGCGGCGGGCGACGTTTGGTATGCGGCTCCTGACTGGAAGATGTCGCGTTTCAGACAACCGCTGAATCAGCAGGGGAAGCCCACAGAAGCCTATGACGGCTCGAAAGGCTATTCGAATTGTTTTGCAAGTTGGTCGTTTGACGTGAACCAGGATGGCTGGGACGACATTATTGTCGTCGGCTTTCCGGGCGATCCCTTCTACTGGTATGAAAATCCGAAAAATGCATCGGGTGACTGGAAGGCCAACGAGATCTGGCATAGTGCCTGTAATGAGACGGTCCTCTTTACGGACCTGACGGGGGACGGCGTTCCCGAACTGATTCTCGGTTCACAACCGGAACGTCAGATGGGATATCTGACAGTGCCGTCAGTCGACAAATGTCATGACAAATGGACGTTTACGGCGATCAGTGAACCAGGTGACCCGAACCTTAACGGAACATTCAAGTACTATCACGGACTGGGTACAGGCGACGTTAACAGTGACGGACGATTTGATGTCATCATTCCGCATGGGTGGTGGGAAGCTCCGTCGAAGCGGGATTCGGTTGCCTGGACATTTCATCCGCTGCCGCTCGCGAAAGACAACCAGGGCGATCCATTGCCGGCGTCCAATATCTATGCGATCGATCTCGATCTGGACGGAGATAACGACC
>JANXOO010000410.1 GCA_025353525.1 Schlesneria sp.
TCAAGCCCGTGATCCCGAAGACCTCGTTCGGAATCGCGGTGATTCCGAGTGACCCGATTCTGACGGCCTGCAGTTTGATCTCGACCGTTGGGTTCTCGTGTAAGTGGATTGCTTCGTGAGCGTAGACTTCAGGCATGGCGCGCGGCAGTCGGTCGCCCATCTGAGCCACCAGATCGCGAGCCCACTTTAACCGGGATTCATCAGGAAGTCGGCGTCCGAGCGTGAGCGTCGACTCCGCCATCGCCAGCGAGATGTCGCGGCGGTATTCGATCTTTTGATACCCCTCGAACGCGACGCGAGCGACCTCGTCGGTGTACGTGTCCAGATCGGGCCGGGTCGCGGGCTGACTGTAGTCCATCCACATACTGTCGCCGCTGGTCCCTTGCGACATGATGCCGACAAAGGCCAATCCTCGGGCGTCAGCTCCCATCAGATGCCCCAGTCTTGCTCCGAACCGCCCGCAAAAGTCTCCTGATATCAGCGGAGAACCGTAGTAGTGCATCGCATAATTCGCCAGGACGGCCAGCGGCTTGTCGTCAAGTGTGCGAACCGAAAGCAACGTCATTTCGGTATCGGCAGGACCACTCGGTCCGATATGGTTCTGCGACTGGTATCCCGGATGCATATGCGCTCGAACCGACACATCTCCAAACGGGTCGGTCATCATGCGATCAGGGCGAAAGATCCATCGTCGGCAATGATTGTGCCGCTCATCGTTGACGACGGTCCAACCGATTTTGGCGGGTCGTAAAGCCGCATGAGCGGCCACAATGCTGCGCGCGATTTGGCCGGGCAGGAATTCGGCATAGTCGGAATCGACGCGACTCCCCAGGCAGGGTATTGCCGAGGGAGCCGAATGCGTATGCGTGGCCGAGATCAGTATGCGATCAGTCGGAATCCCCGTCGCCCGCTGCGCCTGCTCTTTGGCATCGTCCAACAAAGGGCGCGGCAGCATCAGATTGTCGACCACGACGATGGCCAGTCGCTCGTTCCCGTCGTCGAACACCAATGCGCGAGACATCAGCGCGTCCGCGACGCTCGTCGCAGTCCGCTCTTCAATCATCCCGTTCACACGCACGGGAAATGCGGTCGGATTGATGTCAACAGAGGCAGCCCCCACACGCAATCCGTCAGCGGGAATCGCATCGATTGCAACCGCATTTGTTGCTTGTACCGAGAATCCAATGACGGTCAAAGCACCAAAGACTCTCGCCACTCGAATCAGAAATGTCATTATTTGTCCTTATCCTCAACCTCGGAGAATCGCCCGAAAGTATCGAGCCAGACCATCAGGACAGGATTACCATCAGAGTGTGGCAGGATCAAGTCGGCACGGTTTTTCGATCCGTCCGTGCGAAGGCTCTCAGTGCGAACTTTCATTCGGATTTGGAAATCGAACGATTTGGCATTTATCGATGCCTGAATTTGAATTCTGAATTTGCGGTCGCGCGATTCGAGTGTTTTTTCGACCGTCATCATGCGAAACTCTTGAACCCGGTCTCCGCGTGGACTTGACCGATCGCGTACTCGACCAACTCGCCTGGTCCCAATTCCGCAATGTGCCGACCGAAGCTGGCCTCGTCATACCAGTCGGGGGCGCCACGAAATGAACGTTTAGAACGAGAACACTCGCCAGTCGCGCATCCATCCCGCAGCTCTTCGACGCCGAGCGACCAAGGTGGCCCGGCGGCGTTGAGCCAACGTTGAATTCAAAAACCGCGCGGTCCGCAGCTTCGGGTGAACCGATTGTTATTCCACACTTTGCGGCGAGAAACGCCCAAAGATGTCGAAGTCGTGAGCAGTTGCGATCAACGGAATGGAGTGCGTCAGTGTCCCCGTATTAAGCGACCAACTGATCAGTTGCACAAACCGCACCATCACGAGCAATGTCGCAATCTCTTTTTCGGCGTCATGGGTTTTGCAATCGTAAATCTTTTTCTCCATGTACCATCGAAAATCATCTTGCGTTTGCTCGAGCCCCGTTAGCGTAAATTGATCCGAATCGGGAGATGCCCAATCGCAGAGCCAATCCATGTCTTCAAGGTCATCTGAGTATTTTGTGTAAGCAAACGAATCGAAGTACCAACGATCGTAGTTGATATCGAATCCGTTCATTTCCAGGTAAATAGCGCGAACTTCGAACCGGGATTGGCATGCTGAAATGAAGTCTTTGATGTGTCCGAGGACATCGCGCGGCGGATTCGTAAAGTGCGAATCTGCGAGCGATGCAACGCGATCAGATGCGGCGGCGCGGAGTCTCGATTCGAGATCGGCAGCGGCAGCATCAACGTTATTGGAACGCAGGTAAGTATCGACGGTTTTCCAGAGGTTTACGTTCAAGAATCAAAGTGTCGCTGTGGGATAACGTTTGAGGTCAACGACGGCGTGCTCGCCGTCCGTTTGACCGATTTGTTCGGCGATCATGCCGATTGAAATGATCGCAACCAATCGTTGATTGGACTTGTTTTTTCCGAAATCTGAGCAAGTGGTCAGGCCTCAGTTTGGCGCTCACGTGTCTGGTGTCCCTGTGTCCTGAGTGCCACCGACCAGGTCTTTCCGCGCCGAGGTTGCTATTGCCAGGTACTTCTGGCGAAACGAGTCAAGTGCTTCTTCTTCAAGTTCCTCCAGATCAAGCAGTACATTGTGTGCACCCTTCGTTACGCGAATCAATTCATCCAGTTTAATTTGAATTGCCGCTGTGTCGCGGTTCTGCGTGTTCTGAATCAGGAAGACCATCAAGAACGTGATGATCGTGGTGCTTGTATTGATGACGAGCTGCCACGTATCGCTGAACCGGAATATTGGACCAGTGATGACCCAGACTCCGATGACCGCTACAGCAAGGGCGAAGGTTCTTGGACGCCCGCAGAAGTGAGCGGCCGACTTGGCGAATCCGGAATACCAGGAGGTGGTGGCCGTAAAGTTCATGTTCTGACGCCTGACGGAATTGCAAGATAGAAATAAAACGTCGGCGAATCTTTCGAGGACTGTAACGTCCGCGCCTCTCGCGCGGAATTCAGCGATATCTTTAGAAGCCAGCGGCCCAACAGCGACCTGTCATCGTTGAAATCGAGCCATTGTCCGCGTTCGGGGAATTGCACAAACCGATGATTTTAGACTTTGCAGATTCAGGCGTCCAGTTACGACAGCGGACCTGCTACGACTGTACGTCGAGTCTCTATCGGGACACTCGTGCTTGATTGTTCGACCGTAATCTTGTTCAACGTTTTGGCCATTTTCACCGCCACAACGGGGGGCTGACGAAGAAGTCGTCAAGACCGTCGACGCACGATTTAGTGCGGTCAATTCGCGAAACCAAAAGCAACTGGACGATTGTCATCGACGGCTGGCGAGTTATTGTGAAGCCAGGACACCGCAATTAACCGCCACGGACTTTTTGAATTCCGTAATCCAACAGGCCAAATCAGGCGAATGGGAACCTGCTGCAAAGCAACTGTATCAATTCATGTATGGATTGAAGCGATGAACATCGACGACTTTCGCGAATTCGCGCTCAGCTTTCATGGAGCTGAAGAGAGTTCTCACATGGGCGCGGCCGATTTTCGAGTGGGCGGTCGGATTTTTGCCACACTGGCCTCGCAAAAACTCGGCTTCGGAAATCTGATGCTCAGTCCTGAACTTCAACAGTCGTTAATTCAGAGTGCCCCCGATGTGTTCCTGCCCATTCAAGGAGGCTGGGGACGAATGGGAATGACCCATATTCATCTGGCTAAAGCCAACGAAACTCAACTCAAAGAAGCACTGCATTTAGCCTGGAAGCTGCGAGTTGAGAAAAACAACAAACCGAAATCGAAACCTTTGACGAAGGACACAACGCGCTCCGCAAAGAAGGCGTCCAGGAAAAAGCCGTAACGTGAGTTGCGGATCTCGTGTTAAGTGAACGCCTGGTCTGCTGGACAGCACAGTCGGTTTCGCGACTAATTCTGATGACTCCCATCGTCGACCAGGATCTACTTATCCGGGTCCATGTCGACGAGGGCTCGGTGACACTCAAATTTCTGATGCCGGTTTGACAAGACCGAGAATTCGTGACTCGGAGCTGGTTTCCCTGCCCATGTCAATCAGGACGGGCGGATTCTGGCACACTCATCAAGACGTACGGTGCATGGAGTCGATCGTCACCGGTCGTGCGTTCGAACTGAAAGACTTCCTGGTCCTTGTGTAAGGCCGTCATCGAATCATTATTCATGCGGGCCAGGCCATACTGCCAGCCGGACTTCCCTTCGGATTGCCTCGCTTCCAACAGCAGGAACATTTCCGGATCGGTCCCGAGTACGAACGCAAACATCGCCCCGTCAATAAGGGTCGGTTCCGTGCTGCGATATCGAAACAGGGGTTGTGTCAGTAAACGAAGTTCATGCCGTTCCCCAGAATTATTGCGACGAAAATCGGTAAGCACCGCAGTGAATTCATTCGCCAAACCTCGCATTTGAATCAGGCGTCGGGCTGGCGAGACTTCCGGTACTGCCGCATCGGCCAAGGGCTTCAATTCCACACCCGGTTTGATCGGTCGCCACATCACCTGTCCTTTTCGCTCGGCATCAATGGGTGCCAGCGACAACGAATGCATTTCGGCATGGAATCCGTTTGCTGGCTCCCAGGCTTTGAACAGCGACATCGCGACTTCGGGCCGTCCGCCCGAGGTCCAAATGTATAAATCTCCGTAGACGCGCCCTGTCCCCGGATTCGTCCATCGCAATACCGACTTGGGTTCCAGTTTCAATTCCTGCTGACGGTTCGAGCCGTTCCATATTTTCCACTGCGGTAATTCCGCACTGATCAGTCGCGTTGTCTCGTCGCTTTCCACGCGTCCGAGCTCATTGCCGGATTGAGCAACCAACCGATTGCACGTCAAATCCGATCCGGGACAACTGCCCAAAATGAGCAGAACGTAAATCCACTGTTTGTGTCGATCATACATCGCGTCTCTCCTTCAACGGGAAAATGCACAAGGATTGATAATAGACACTTTGTCTTCATTGTCAATTACCAGAGTTCAATCAGATCGCAACGCAATCCTTCCCATGCTATGCATATTTCCCGCACTGCTTATTCTGCGCAGAAACCCTCGTTGCCCCCGTTGTGTGCGGCGGTTTTTTCATGTAGCGAATACATGGCTTATTGGTCCGGAATTGCAAGATCTACCATAAATGACGGTGCAAATCGGCGGGTTTCGTTCCTGGCATACAGAATGCGGCGACAATCTCCGTCCCCTGAAAAACTTCCGGAAACGGGTCGTTTCGCTCTCGGTCGTAAATGTCGAACAGTGTTTTGTTCGCAAAGCGGGCAGAACAATGGTTCAAAGGGATTCAGATTGAACTGATTGCGACCGTGCGCTGACACGATGTGCTTTCAGGTGCCGTCGCCGCTTGACCGGCACCGACAGCATTGACTCTTTATCACTATGAATTGGAGATCGACTATGGGCAGG
>JANXOO010000417.1 GCA_025353525.1 Schlesneria sp.
CAATAACGTCCGCAGCGTCAGTCGCATCATGATTGAACCCTCGATCTCAGGAACTGTGGGCTGAAAAAGGGGGACAGGCGACAGGCCTTCCTGGAGCCTGTCCCCCTTTTTCAACGAACATTACTTCTATTCTTGCCAGACGCCCAATAGTGGCAAAGCGGGTCTCGTTCCGTACAAAAATCTTTTGAAATCTGAAAAAAACTTCCGCAGGGTTCGTGCCACGTGGAACTGTCGCATCGGAAACCATCTCAAAGTAGAATGAACAAGAGACTGTCCCGAGAGATCCGGAGCCACCCGATGAGCGCGCGACTCACTTCGATTCTGCTGTTTGTCGGCGGTGCGATTTCGTTGTTTAGCGTCCGGACAATTGTCAGCGACGATGCACCGGCCAGTGCTTTTCGCGCCAGGCGAATACTGTTGCTCGGTCAAAAAGCGGACACCCACCCAGCGACGACGCACGAGTACATCGCGGGCATCCGTTTGATCGCGCGGCTGCTTCAGGATCAAAATCAGTTCCAGACAATTGTTGTCCAGGCTGACAGTCCGTGGGCCGATGGACCCGAATTACTCGATGGAGCAGATGGCGTCGTTCTGTTTCTGACAGAAGGAGCAAAGTTTGTCAGCGACGACCAGGCCCGATTCGCCGCCTTTCAACGGCTGGCAAAACGTGGTGGCGGGCTAACTTGCCTTCATTGGGGAATGGGAACAAAGGACTCCGGACCTGTCGCCGGTTTTGTATCACTGTTCGGTGGGTGTCATGGAGGTCCCGATCGAAAGTTATTGACGGAGGAACTGAATCTGATTCCCGCGACAAAGCCTCACCCGATCACTTCAGGGATCTCGCCCTTCATTGCTCGGGACGAGTTCTACTATGCTTTGAAATTCCCGGAGTCACGTGCAGGACACACGACACTGGTCACCGCCCAAATTGGCGGGAGTGATCATGCTGTCGCATGGTCCTGGAACAGACCCGATACCGGAAGGTCGTTCGGCTTCACAGGACTTCACTTCCACGAAAACTGGAAACGCCTTGAATACAGGCGACTGGTCCTGCAAGGAATCCTTTGGACTCTGAACGAACCGATTCCACATGATGGAATCCCGGTTGAGGTAAATGCCACCGATTTCGAACTTCCTTCCCAGGTTGATTCGTCCAAGGGAGGGGACGAGGTGAAGCGTTGACCTGTGTGAATCGAACTGAGATGAGGCAACAGTCTGCTCTTGTCTCACAGTTACCTCGTAGCGAACAAGCGGATATTCGCTAGTACTGTCGTGGCAAAGTGGAGGGGATGCGTTTCACGTGGAACGCTGGGTTGAATGCGGATGATTGGGGCTATGCATCGGCAAGTCAAGATGGTTAAAATGTTTCACGTGAAACGGAGCCGAGTTTGCCGATGAGCCGTACTTTTGATGCGATCATTCTCGGCCAGGGCCTCGCAGGCACGGCACTCGCCTGGCACATGCGTTGGGCCGGGATGAAAGTGCTTGTGATTGACCGTGAGTCACCGGTGACTTCGTCAAAGATCGCGGCGGGTTTGATAACGCCGATCACAGGACAGAAGTTGACAAAATCCTGGCGATACCCGGAACTCTGGCCGACCGCCGTCTCCTTCTACGAGAAGGTCGAATCAAAAACAGCAACCCGATTCTTTAAGCGAGCGCCGATGGTCCGGCTGATTGCCAACGATTCGGAAGCCGCGCTCTTTCAATCGAGAGGGGCGTCGGGCGAATTCGAGGGGGTCGTCCGCCATCCGGTCCCACTGGTCGACGACACAGGGTTCAACGCCGATCATGGTGGGTTTGAAATGGCTGACGGAGGGCAACTGAATGTTTGTGATTACCTGGAG
>JANXOO010000420.1 GCA_025353525.1 Schlesneria sp.
GTGTTCGTATACTTCGAGCTGAACTGACCCGATTCGAATCGGCTCCGGAAGTCGCAGTGGTGATGAATGCAGCAGCGACCGAAAGCAAATCCGAAACGGCAAAGGAATCCGGTGTCGGACAGGGGATCGAGGCTGATTGCGATTTTCCGTACTTGTCGATTCCGGGGTTTGATACCGAATACGCCATGGAACTCGAAAACCAGATGTTGTGCGTTGCCCCCTGCTGATGCGGACGTGATGTCAATCAGTTCGTCGGTCAGCTCATGGCCTCAAGTTCCTCACAGGTCATCGAACCTCGCAGCTTTGCCAGTGCATTCAGTGCGATTTGACGAACGCGTTCCTTGCTCAGGCCGACTCTGTCGGCGATCACTGCCAGACTTTGACCGCAAGGTTCGCCGTCGAGCGCAAATCGGGCTGAAACCACCTGTCGCTCGCGCTCGGAGAGCGTGGACAGCAGGCGATCAACGATATCCAGCCGGATTTGATGGTTCAGCTCTGACGCTTCCGTGGCGGGTTGTCGATCGGGAAGATTCTCCAATGAAGGGGCGTCTTCCCCTGGCACGAATTCCGGAATTCGCCGTTCCCGTTTCAGCCACCGGATCATCTGATTTCTAACAGCCCACGTGGCGTACGTGCTGAAACGGTATCCCATTCCGATATCGAACAGTTCGACGGATCGAATCATCGGTGCCATCCCTTCACCGATCAGGTCAGTCATCTGTTCCAGCGATGTTGCCAGCTTTCGGGCGAGTGCCACGATCAATCGCAGGTTCGCCTGTACGATAAAATTTCGAGCCTGTTCTGCCGCGGCGAGATCGAGTCCAATCTGATCGGCCATCGATTGGTCGGGGTGACCAAGATCGAGTTGCCTTCGAAAACGCTCGGCACGGAACTTCAGAAAATTCATCCAGGTAAACCAGTACCGTTCTTCTTGCGGAGTCAGCAGCGGCGAGTCAACCAGTCCTGTAACGAACGTCAAGCCCGGTTCCGATTTCCTGAACGGTGGACGTTCACCGAGAGATGTCGGACGCATTGCGTGAACCGTCGCCAGCGCATCAGTGCGATCAAAATCGATGTGCGGGACAAATTCAATTGATTTCTCCATGAGTTGTCGCGTCAATTCGATTAATTCTGCTGAATCGCGACTTCGCCGTGTGGCGGATCCACGGCGTGGATGTTTTCCTTCGGCGACCGGCAGTGGAAAATTGACCTGCTGAAAAACGGGGATCCCGGCTCGCCGGGAGTCTTCCTGGTGCCTGTCCTCCGTTTTAAGCCTGCCCTTTTGCTTCAGTTGGAGGGAAGTAAAATTCGCATCGGTCCGAGCTTCCGAATTCGAAATATTTCGATCTTTTTTGCGGGAAGCCCCAATACAGCGCGAACGAACCATGATCGATAAACTCCTGTAGATTTGAGCGGTCGCGAAACACAATTTCTGATGTGGAACTAACCGGATTGTCCGATCAGAATTAACGGTCGATTTTGATTTCCTGATTTCAGGATTTTCAGCAAGACTAAGGCTTTTTCGATTTGCCGCAGTCGCTTGACGGATTTGGACAGCGCTGATACGGTTCGATTCCGGCAGGGATTCCGGGAATCTGCGGAAAAGAAATTGAATTCCCGGTCTCAGGATGACGATTGAATCGTCAGGAACGATTTTTTAACCCGAACGGTCGCGCCCGGAAAGATTCTCACGAGGGGGATTAGCTCAGTTGGGAGAGCGCTTGCATGGCATGCAAGAGGTCAGCGGTTCGACCCCGCTATCCTCCACTTAAGCACTGTATTTAGAAGAACTTACGACTTGGTTCTGGTACAAGATTTTTGGTACAAAGTCGGGTACAATTTTTGGTACAAGGTTTGACCAAAACA
>JANXOO010000432.1 GCA_025353525.1 Schlesneria sp.
GGAGTGGAAACCACGCTCCGCCACCGAACCGGAACTCCCTGCATGGAAGTCGCTCAACCAGCGTCCCGCTGAACGTGTGCGCGCACCATCAAAAACAGGCCAAATCAGTTCACGTTGGCCTCGTTTCAACTCATCCAAAACCAACTCAAAACCAGTCCCCAATGACATTCCGAGAATCCAGGACGATTGAATGTCAGAATGGGGGGTTTACGACCCCGCTCGATTCAGCCGCCGGGAATTGCTGATTGAACCACAGAGGAACAGGGGTCACAGAGAAAAACCGGAATAGAACAAGAAATCAGGAACGGAGCCGATTTCTGTTGTTTACCAGCGTCTTCAGCGAACGTTTACTCTGTTGCCCCCTTTACTCGATTTCCGACAGAGCCTAGAGTTCGCTCATTCGGGACTTCTTCAATCTCTCACGGATGTCGATCTATGCCTCTTCGAGTTTACAATACGCTGTCGCGCCAAAAAGAAGATTTTCAGACTGTCGAACCGGGCAAAGTCAGCATGTATCTTTGCGGCCCAACGGTTTACAAGCCTGCGCATATCGGGCACATGGTCGGGCCTGTCATTTTTGACACGATCAAACGATACCTGACCTATAGCGGCTACAACGTAACGTGGGTCGTCAATATTACCGATGTCGATGACAAGCTGATCAATCGCGCCAGCGAAAAGGGAGTGACAGTCGAGGCATTGGCGAAACAAATGACACAGGACTATTTCGACAACCTTGAAACAATGGCCGTCGAAGGGATCGACCATTTCCCCTACGCCACAGCGCACATCAAGGAAATGCAGGAAATTATCGCCACGCTGCTCGAAAAAGGATACGCCTATCCGCTTGAAGGTGATGTCTACTTCAATTGCACGAAAGACGAAGACTATGGGAAACTGAGCGGTCGCAGCCTCGAACAAATGCTGGCGGGAACCCGTGCCGAAACGCACGGTGGAAAGCGGCATCCGGCTGACTTCGCCCTGTGGAAGGGATCCAAACCCGGTGAGCCCGCGTGGGAAAGTCCCTGGGGTACAGGGAGACCCGGCTGGCATATCGAGTGTTCAGCCATGGCCAAAAAGATCCTTGGGGAATCGATCGATATCCATGGCGGCGGACTCGATCTGATGTTCCCGCATCACGAAAACGAACTGGCTCAATCCGAAAGTTGCACGGGGAAGCCATTCGCCCGGTACTGGATGCACAACGGTTTGATGCAGGCAAGCGGTGCTCCTGGCAAAGTCGGTGGCGGTCATGACAAGATGGGTGACAAACCCGCTGACCTCGCAGCCGCGAAAGAAGCTCAGGAAGCGAACAAACTGGCAGGCTCCAAAGGGGCGGCGTCGGTCAAGGAACTGTTTGCAAAGCACGATCCCGAGACAATCAGATTCTTTCTGCTGGCAACGCACTATCGCAGTCCAATCGATTTCAGCGACGATCGTATTGCCGAGACCGGTAAGGCGCTGGAAGGTTTCTATCGACTTTTCGAAACATATGAGCGTGTCGGGGGGCATTCATTCTACTCGCTTGCGGTGGAATCCAGGCGCACTGATGACCCCGTGGCGGGTGGCGGACCAGCCGAATTCTTCGCCGAACTGAACGAATACCGACGCCGGTACCTCGAATCGATGGACGACGACTTCAACACAGGAGGGGCGGTCGGGGTACTGTTCGATCTGCGCAAGACACTCAATACATTCGTCAGCGATCACAAACTCGATTCGGCGGCCGCAGACAAGAGCAAGCTGGCGGCACTCACCAGGGGTATGACACTCCTCAAGGAACTCGCCTCGATTCTGGGAGTCTTCCGTAAGGCAAAGCAGAAGGCGGTATCTGCGGATGACGGACTGACGGACGGATTGATGCAACTGGTGATTCAGATTCGAGCCGACGCCAGAAAGAACAAGAATTTTCCGGTCGCAGACCTGATTCGTAACAAGTTGAACGAACTCAAGATCACGCTGGAAGACAGAACTGACCAAACGTTGTGGCGTCGCGGATAGCGAATTGGCTCGTGCAAGGCCATTTTTTGAATCCGATGTACCAGAAGCTTATTTGGAGCAGTTCAATGCCAGAACACAATGAACTTTCGCGACGTGAATGGCTCGCCAGTGCAACCGCTTTGGCGGTATACGGAGGATTCAGCCGCCAGGTAGCGGCTGTTGAACCGGGTCGCATCAAACCGAAATCGGTCGCTGCTGTCGTGACCGTCTGGCGCAAGCGATCGCACGCCGACGTATTGATCGGAAAAATTCTGGAAGGCTGGAATCAGGACGGAGGTGCCGGACCGGCCCTGACATTGGCGTCATTGTACGTTGAACAAGTCGGCGCAGATGACATGTCTCGCGAGTTGAGCCAGAAGTTCAATTTTCCAATTTTCAATTCCATCGAAAAGGCCGTGACAGTTGGCGGTGATCGGATTCCAGTCGACGGAGTGATCAGTGTTGGTGAGCACGGTGAATATCCCTGGAGTGACAAGGAACAGCACCTTTACCCTCGACGCCGCTTCTTCAAAGAGATCGCCGATACCTTCGAAAAGTTTGGCAGGGTTGTCCCTGTTTTCAACGACAAGCATCTCGGGCCGCAATGGGAGGATGCCAAATGGATGTACGACCGCGCACAGGAACTGAAAATTCCGTTCATGGCCGGTTCATCACTCGCGGTGACGTACAGGCATCCGTCGATTTCAGTTCCGCCCGAAAGTGATATCGAAGCGGCTGTGGGGATCGGGTATTCAGGCCTGGACATTTACGGAGCGCATGCTCTGGATTGTTACCAGTGTTTTGTCGAGCGGCGACGCGGTGCGGAAACAGGTGTCAAATCAGTGCAGTGCCTGCAAGGTGAATCGTTGTGGCAGACGCTTGACGCAGACCCCGTCAGAAAAAGTCTGTTTGAAGCGGCACAGTGGTGGCAAGCCTTGCGCCTGATGCGCCCAGCGGGTGGCCCAAAGCGATGGCACCGCCGTTGGGGTTGACACGTGGGTCGTTGTCTTGCAAACCCAACAGGCGCAGCACGGCCAGGCCTTGAGCGGCGAAGGCTTCGTTCAGTTCAATCACGTCCATCTGTGCCAGCGTCAAGCCCGTCAGTGCCAAC
>JANXOO010000459.1 GCA_025353525.1 Schlesneria sp.
GACGACCGGTGCGATGACTGGTCAGCACAAAATCGATGTCGCCGATCCCCCGGCGATCACTCAATTCAAGCTGGAAATTGAGCCGTCGCCGCACACTGGATTACCAGCCAGGTTGCTGGCAGGAGTTCCCGGTGAAGTACGTGTCAATGAATTCAGTCAGATCCGGGTTCAGGTCGAATTTAACGAACCGGTCAGCGTCGCAGAATTGTTGTGGCCGAGTGCCACCGGAGACACTCCGAAAGACCCGGCTCGGCCTGAAGCGCGAGTTGCTACCGAAAAAACCATTCCGTTGGAACTCGCGGATGATCGGCGATCGGGTACGGTTGTCGCAACGGCGAGTGCCACGGGCCCATTTTCAGTGCGAGCCAAAAACGGGTTCGGACTGGGAAATACAGAGCCGTCGCGACTGTTGATCGTAGCCCTTGATCTTCCCCCCGAAATCAGGCTGGGCGGATCGGCCGAACCGCAACTGGTTCGGCCCGACGATGTTTTCGAGCAATCGGTCGACGTTGACGATGACTTTGGTTTGACCTCGGTTGAAATGCACATTGAAACATCGGCGGGTGCGAAGCAGATCGAATCGGTTCCTGCGGAAGCTCGCTGCATTCCGCACGTTTCGTACACATTTCAACTCGACCTGGCACCGTTTGAAATGAGCGGTGGCCAAATCGTGAGTTATCGAATCCGTGCCGTTGATAACCGGCCGCTGCCTGGACACCACGAGGTCTGGACAGCGCCGCGCACATTGGCTTTGAATTCGAGTCTGAAGCAACTTCCTGATCGTGACCTGGCGATGGAAGAAAAGAGCCTTGATGACGAACTGGTTCAGGTGAGAAGTGAGTTGAATGATGCCAGAGATGATCTGGCGGAACTGCACCAGCAAACCGAACAGGAATCGTTGAACAAGAGGCCGGAAACCGACAAGTCAGAGCAATTGACAGAATCGCAACAGGCTCAGGAACGCCTGATCGAAAAACTGCACCAACTGGCCGATCGATTGGCGGAACGGCGCATGACTCAGGAACTGGCTCCGCGCGCCGAAAAAATCGCTGATGAGGAACTGAAGGTTGCCAGCGAGCGCCTTGAACAATCGAAAAACCTGCCTGCCCGAGATCAACTGGAACCGATCTCGCAGGCGATTGATCGACTAGGGGCCGCTGATCGCCAGTTGCAACAACTCGAACGTCAATTGAACGAGCTGAGCAAACTGGAACAGGAACTGACCGAACTGAACCGGATGGCTCAACGGGCCGAGCGGTTGGCGGATCAGTTGGAACAGCTTGACCGCGAGCGTCAGGCAGCGGCCGTCCGGGAGACAATGCCAGATCAGCCGACTGCGGGGAATTCTGATCGTGAAGTCGCGAAGGCTGATGCCGCGAGCGACCGGAAAATAACGGAGGGGAATGGGTCTCCTTTGAACTCGAAGTCTGATGACAGGTCTGAAAATTTGAAAGATAAGAGCTCGCCGGAAAAGTCGGCGAACGACGACAGGCGAAAGCCTGAACTTCAGCGAGACGGTATCAATCCTGAAGCGCGGGCGGATACGGATGCACTCAAGCAATTGAAGGACGAAGGACAAAAACTCTCGGACCAGATTGATGACTTGCTCAAACGACATCCTGAATTATTGGATGCCGCGCGGCGTGCTCAAACGGATCGCATGAATCAGCTTGCCGAACAGGCTCGTCAATTGGCCGAACCGCAAGAACGGCTGGCTGGGACGCTGAGGCAGGCCGCCGCTGATGCGCCTGCAGTTGCGACACGGCCTGAAAACAGTCCGCAATTGACAGAAGAACATTCGAAATCCGATCCGTCGTCGCCGATGAAAGAGGAGGAACGGAAGGGGGATTCTGCTCGGACGGATGAATCAAAGCCGCAGGATAAAGGTGGTTCGAACGCGGATCGTGCCGGGGTCGATCGGAGTGGTCAGCTTTCGGAAGATGAGAAGAAGTCGGGACTCACGTCGCAGGAGAAGATTGAAGACAGGCTAAAGCCTGAACTCCAACGGCAGTCGAAGACTGATGACGGGAAGACGCCTGAACTTCAGCGGATGGGGAGCGATGTCGCGGAGCGGCAGGCGCAGATTGCTCGTGATGCGATGCAACATGCGCTTGAACTGGCTCAAAAAACGGGTGCTGATTCTGATGCCACGAAGGCGGCGGCCGAGTTTGCTCGCAAGGCAGATGCTGCGAAGCAACAGACTCAGTCGGGTCAATTGACGTCCGCCGCGAACACCGCTCAGGAAGCATCAAAAGCTGCGTCTGAAACGGCTCGTCAATTGAATCCCGACGGGGTTTCCAGATCGCCTCAGGCGAAACAGGCAGCAGCGCTTTCCGAACAACAACAACAGAATGCGCAACAGTTACAGAAACTGGCTGGGTCGTCAGAAGCGGCGCGGGGTTCTCAATTGCAGGGTCAGAAACAGTTGGCCGATGCGACTGCCAAACTTGCTGAGCAATTCGATCGGACGGCACAGTCATTGAAGGCGGCACCGCTCAATGCGTCGAAAGAGGCAGAATCAGGGGAACGAGCCAAAGACCTGACCCGGCAGGCTGAACAGGCGATGAAACAATCTCAACAGGCAAACCGTGAAAATGATCCGGAAAAGTCGGCTCAGGCGGCGACACAGGCAGTTCAGGGACTGAAGCAAGCGGCGGACGAGGTGAAGCCGACACCGGTTCAGCCAGCGAATTCGACACCAGTCCCCAAAAATGTGGGGGCTCAAGTTGCCGATGCATCGGCCCAATTGCAGCAGGCGCAGCAAAAACTCGCGCAGTGCAATAACCCGAATAGTTCGAAGTCCGGTCAACAGGGTTCACCCGATTCCAAACCTGGTGGTCAGTCGCCGCCCCCTCAGGAACAATCTGGAAAGGGCGATAAACCACCAGGCTCGTCACAGCAATCCGCGAAATCTGAAAGTCAGTCTGCGAAGCCAGATGAATCGCAGCAGAAACCCCCGGCGGAATCGAAGCCCGATCCGCAAGGCACTCCCGGTTCCAAACCTGGTAGTCAATCGCCCCCTCCGCAGGAACAATCTGCAAAAGGCGACAAGCCTCCAGGCTCACCGTCGCAACCTGCGAAATCTGATAATCCTTATGCAAAGCCGGGTGAATCGCAGGGGAAGCCCTCGGCAGAATTGAAGCCAGGCCAGCAAGGTTCACCCGGGTCCAAACCTGGTGGTCAGTCGCAGCCCACGCAGCAACAAACTGGAAAAGGCAATAACCCGCAGGGAACATCCCCTCAATCTGCTAATTCTGAAAGTCAGGGCGCAAAACGTGGTGAATCGCAGGGGAAGGTTGCGGCCGAGTTGAAACCTGGTCAGCAGGGTTCCACAAATCCCAAACCGAGTGGTCAGCCGGTAAATCCGCAAAGACAGGTTGGCAAAACGGGAAAACAGAAAGCGCAGGATTCAGATAGCGCAAGCTCGACCGAATTGCAGCAGGGTGGCGAGTCAAACAACAGTGTTATCACGGGTCAGCAACGGCAAGTGCGACAGAGCGGAGATTCGCCGATTGTCCAGGCGGCAAACCAATTCCGCGAAGCGGCGGCGACATTGAGGCAAGCACGACGCGAGCCAAGGGAAAATCTTGCCGCTGGCGAACCGATGAAGGCTCAACGGCCAGGCAAGCCGATGCCAGGGAATCAGGCTTCCGGTTCGGAACCTGGCGAGTCAGGAGACAATGCGACCGGCACGACAGAAACGGTCGACCTGAGTCACCTTGATATCGAACTTCAACAGCAGGCGCGACGGAATTGGGGTCGACTTCCCGGTCAACTTCGCACCGAAATCCTGCAAGGTTCCGGCAAAAAATCGCATCCGGAATACACTCAACGTATCAAGTCGTACTTTGACGAAATCACGAAACCGGCAAAATAGACCTCTCGCAACCCGATGATTGGTTCAAAGTCTGTGTTCCCTTGCACGACGCAGAATTGGATCGTGAACTCGAGTGCACCGAAGAACCTGATTTCGATGAGTGCCTCATACACTTCTGCAAGTTGTTGTCATGCGAACCAAATCAAACCGCTCAAGGTCGATGAACAGGGGTCTGAAACTACGATGCGTTTTCAACGATCGCTTTCGGAAAAACCAGTAAACAGGATTGGCGTTGTTGCGACCAGGCATGGTTGGCGAGTTCGTTTTTTCTGGACGTTGATGCTGGCAATGTCGGTCGTAATGAGCGGATGGCGCCCTGTTTACGCCGTCGATGACCAGGCGGTCGACACCGCAGTTGTGAACGCGCTGAAATATCTGGCTCGACTTCAAAACGCGAACGGGAGCTGGAGCGTTGAAACGACGGGCGACTCGACTGCCGCGACATCGCTGGCAGTCATGGCGTTTTTAGCGGCAGGACATGTACCAGGCGAGGGACCGTATGGAGTCGCAATTGATCGCGGTATAAATTTTGTGACCGACCATCAGGAAGCCAACGGGATGATCGTCGAACGGCGAGGTCATGGGCCGATGTACGATCACGGAATCAGCACTTTGATGCTGGCGGAAGTGGCGGGGATGACTTCCAAAGAACACGCCGCCCGGTTACGTAAAGTTCTTGAGCGGGCTGTGAAACTGATTCTGACAGCGCAACAGGTTCGCAAAAACCGCAAGGAAGCAGGTGGCTGGAGGTATCAACACAACAGCGAAGACAGTGACCTGAGTGTCACGGGCTGGCAATTGCTCGCACTTCGAGCGGCAAAAGATATCGGTTGCGATGTGCCGATCGAAAACATCGACCTGGCAGTAGGGTACGTCAAAAAATGCGCCAACGGTCGTGGTTTCGCGTACCAGCCTGGCAACGGACCCACATCGACGTTGACGGCGGCGGGAATCCTGGCGCTGCAGGTGTGCGATCATCACAGCGACGCCGAAGTCGAGAACGGAATTCAGTTTTTGCAACGCCAGCCGCTGCGGTACGAGAATTCATGGTTCTTTTACGGCGCCTACTACCATGCGATCGGCGGTTATAAGTACGGGGGCCCCGATTGGGAGCGATCAAAAACGCTGCTGTTTGAGAGTCTTCTCAAAAACCAGGAGCCCCTGGGGGGCTGGAAAGCAATGAGCAACGACGAGCGCCAGCAGGGGCAGATCTATTCGACAAGTCTGGGAGTTCTCGCACTGACCGTGGAATATGGGTATTTGCCGATCTATCAGCGGTAGGCGTACGATTGAATCGTCCCGATGAATTGCAAGATTCGCCGAATCCCAATAGGCTCCCCTACTGAGACGCGAGAGTGATCGCGACAATGGGCACGACATTCATCGCGAGCCGGTTTCCGCAGATAACGCTGAAATCGTGTTTAATGCATGGATTTCGACCGGAAGTCAATCATAATCAACGGACTTATACCACGCGCGGTCTGGTTTGTGGCCATTAAGAAAACCAGCGACACTGGAAATTGCCGCATTGCCGGTGATTCCGCTTCGAACGCGGAAGCGGAATCACAAACGAAGCCTCAATCTAAACCGCGAGAAGTAAAACTCACATAATGTGAAGTCTGACAGATCGTCCGCAAGCGAGTTACGTAAGAAAAAGAATACCATGCCACAGGTCGGCCTGTTCATCCCATGTTACGTCGATCAGCTTTATCCGAACGTCGGAATGGCAACCCTGAACGTGCTCGAACGATTTGGTTGCGCAGTCGATTTTCCTCCGGCTCAAACATGTTGTGGGCAGCCGATGGCCAATACCGGCTGCGTTGACGATGCAGTGCCACTGGCCCGAAAATTCGTCTCCATTTTTCAGGATTACGAATACATCGTCTGTCCATCCGGAAGCTGCACGGCCATGATTCGGAATCACTATGAAGAGTTGTTGCACGACGATCCCGCGTATGCGAAAGTCAGGCCAAAAACGTTCGAACTATGTGAATTTCTGACCGATGTTTTGAAGATCAAATCGATCCAGGGCCGATTTCCATATCGGGTCGGATTGCATAACAGTTGCCACGGTCTCCGGGAGCTGCGACTTGGTTCATCAAGTGAAATGATGGTCGAAAAGTTCAATAAGGCGGGGCAGTTGCTGGAAGGATTGCAGGGGATCGAAATTGTCAGCTTGAAACGGCCCGATGAATGTTGCGGGTTTGGCGGAACGTTTGCTGTCGCGGAAGAAGCGGTCTCGTGCATGATGGGACTCGATCGCATTCACGATCACGAGCAGGCGGGCGCCGAAGTTCTGACGGCAGGCGACATGTCGTGTCTGATGCATATGTCCGGCCTGATTCATCGCCAGAAATCTCGGCTACGGGTGATGCACATCGCCGAAATCCTTGTCGAGGCTATGGGGTAGTCGCGACATGAACGACGGATTCCTCGGATATCAGACATCATTCATGCTCGACGCCGTCGTCGTGGCGCTGGTGCT
>JANXOO010000476.1 GCA_025353525.1 Schlesneria sp.
CTTCGTCATCGGGAAAGATCCGAAGAGAGACGATCTTTTCGGCGAGGTAGCAGGCGTCATCCTGAGAATCGTCTTCAGAGACCCCCAGCAACACCACTAACCCGATTCCGATCTCGCCTGTGATCTCGTCCCCAACCGTTACTTTCGCCCGGGAGACCCGTTGCACGACCGCTCGCATGATTGATTGGCACTCCTGTTTGCCACGTGATGAATCCTGACGGATGCCAGACTACGAAATCCTGTCGCACCCTTTTAACGCGACCGGCAGGAAAGGAAAACCGGTCGCTGAAAAAGAGGGACAGGCACCTGGAAGACCAGAAGCCAGTCCCCGTTTTTCAGCAGGTCAAATTTCCACGGCCGCTCGGCTAAAACCCGGGCACATGGCACTCCTCTGGCAACAACACGGGCTGACCGAGCAAAACCTGGCGAATCAGTAATGCGGTGACTGGCGACAGATGCAATCCGTAACGAAAGTGCCCTGCTGCCACACACGCGTTTACAAACTGGGGCAGGCGGCCAATGAATGGTTGCCCCGTATTTGAATAGGGACGCAATCCCGCCCAGCACTTTTCAAATGTCGCATCTGCCAGATCGGGGACGACTCGCCGGGCAAACCCGATCAAGTCATTCACTGCTCTTGCCGTCGTCCGCTTGTCGAATCCTGATCGCTCTTCGGTCGAACCGACCAGAATCCGGCCATCACTCCGCGGGACAAGGTACTCACGACCGACCTGTATGACGGACCGAAACGGCAACGGGTTCGCCTGCAACAGGACGATTTGCCCCTTCAACGGTTCGATTGGAAGATGAATCCCGATCTGGCGGAGGAATTCCCCGGACCAGGCCCCTCCCGCAATGACGAATTCAGCCGCCCGATGTTCGTCACCTGCCGCCCGAACCGATTCGATTCGATTTCCGGTGACCTCGACCTGCCGCACAGGGGCTCCTGCAATCAGCTCAACGCCACGCATTTCACAGCCGGCTTGCAAGGCTGCCAGGTATCGCGGGTTTCTGACCTGGCAGAATTCCGGCATGGAGAAGGCAGCAGCAAGATCGGTAGCGAGAGTCGGAATCCGGCGACGCACTTCCGCGACATCATCCGTTTCGACAATGACTCCCTCGGATCGCAACGACGAAATGAGACCGGGCAGTTCAGACGCGTTCGGCCATTCCGGGAGACGGACTTCGACACCGCCGCAACGATGGTATCCGATTTCGATTCCGGTCAGTGATTCCAGCGAGGCTGCCCAATCGGGCCATTGTGCATGCGTAGCACCACGCAAACGGGCTTCAGGGGTCCTGGCAAGGGCGAGGTTTCCTGGAGGCAACATGCCGGCACCGGCCCAGCTCGCTTCGCGACCGAACGTACCTTGTTCGAGCACGCGCACCGTCGAACCGTTGTTTGCCAGTTCCCAGGCAATCGACAGTCCGATGACACCTCCTCCAATCACGACCACATCAGGCATTTTGCACCTGCCAGAGTTCACCCTTTAACTGGAGTTCCGGCTTCAGGCTGACTTCCCGCACCTCAACCAAAACGCGGCCTCCGAATTAAACAATCACAATCGAAACCGGCTCGACTCGCACTTCGCAGAAAAAGGGAGACTGGCTCAAGGTCTTCCTGGTGCCCATCCCTCTTTTTTCGCAAGCGGTACTCGCTTTCCAGTCGGTCAACAAAAGGCGAATCCGACATTGATCATTTTTTTCCTTTTTTCATGCCGATCGGCAGCGATTCAGAATAGGCGACGGCCAAACGGTCAGCATCCATATGATAAGCCGCTGCCGCTGCGGCTTCCGGAGGAGTTCCCGAATGAAGCTTTTGGATAAACTGACCGAACTGCAACAGGTCGCCACGCTTCAACAGGAATTCGACCATCGTGAAGCCGATCGGTCCCACTTCGCCAGGCGCGAAGGACCCGTTGTCGAAAATTTTACCCGGCCCCGTCAGCTTCGATTCTTGCAGAATGCTGCTTGCCAGTTTCGGCATCGTCGCCAGATATGGGTTGCCGGCAGACTTTCGATGAGCCAGCGACAGGCCAGCGCCACGAATCAGCCAGTCGGGAAGAGAACCACCACCACGTTTCAGATACGCGCCGGTCAGTTGTTCGATCAGGTTGACTTGCATCCCTGGTGACGTATCTGAAGCAGAATCACCGACATCCTGCATGGCGATGAACGCATCTTCCATCGATCCGCTGACCTGCGAATGACCGAGGATCTCGCGCGGGACTTCCCGGCGATGAACTGAATTATTGAATTCTTCGTAGCCGAACCGTTCTTTGAAAACAAAGACGGCCAGTTTGCCCCGCCATAGTGGATCATCTTTAATTTTGAACGTTTGACGCAATGACCCGATATGCTCGCCAGCCCATTTCTCGATCTGTTCCAGTCGATCTTCGCTGACATCGCCGTACAGAATCAGTTCCGACGATTCCCGCTGTTTCGGTTCGACGTTGGGAAAGGTCTTTTTCCATTCCGCCTCAGAATTCTTTTTACGGCGAGCAACCCACTGCTCGGGTGTGAATTTGGCGATTGCTGCCTTTTCACGGTCGTCGAGAGTCGGAAAATTCTTTTTCGGATCGGCCCCGTCGAATTTGGCTCCTTCTGTAATCCAGGTCTTCAAATTGTCATACCACTTCCGGGTAATCCCGGTCTGATTACCTGCGGGCATCACAGGCGTATCGTCACCGTTCACCAGTCGCCATAGTCGACTCTGTTCCAGGCTTCCTGCAACGATCACCGCACCGCTGTCACCACCCCTCATCAGCTTTTCGAACGACATCACCGAGAAACCACTCCGCTTGACCGTATCGTTGTGACACCGTCCGCAGGTATCCATCAATTCCGGCATGATATCCTGCATGAAATGAACGGTCTCTTTCCCCGTCGCTTTAACAATTTCGGTTTTTCGGGCGGGTCCGTTCTGCTTTGAGTTGGCGGCATTTTTGGCGAGCATGGACATCGCCTCTGTTTTGTCTCCATCGAACTTCGCTCCTTCGGCAATCCAGGCCGCAATCGCGCGAACGTCTTTCTCGTTCAAAGCGTCCTTCCCCTTTGGCATCCGCTGCTGCTCATCTTCTGTGATCAATCGGGAGATCAGAAGGCTTTCGTCAGGATTGCCGGGCTCGATCAGTGCACCGCTTTGCCCGCCCTTTTCCAGACCCTCAAATGTTTCGAGGTTCAACCCCCCTTTTCCCTGTTCGCTATGGCAACTGACACACTTGCTCGCAAGGATCGGAGCGACTGTTTTTGCGAAACTTGTCCCCCCTTTCCCGTTTGCCTTATTGAGTAAACCTTTCACTTTTTCCAGTTGCATGTGAAGCGGCTTCAGAAGCGGATCTGCTTCTTTCAGCTTCGCACTTTCGACGAATCCGGCGATCCGGTCTTCCGCCGCCTGGATCGCAGTTGCGGCTTCGGTATACTTCTTCTTAGAGACTAACGAACCGATTTTGGCGAGATCACCGAGGATCTCTTTGATTTCCTTTTTTTGCTCTGTCGAAATGGCGGCACGTAACGAACCGGCCATCAGGCTGACGACAACCAGGCAGCAGACGGCAATTTTGAAAATGTCTTGTCGCATCGATTTTCATCCCGAACAGGATTCACTTTGATCGTTGTATCGATTATATGCCATCGTCGTCGCGCACAACAGACTCTGCGCCACTTCGCCAGGCGACCTACCTCGCGAATGCCGCCAATTGTGACTTAACGCACAAACCGATACCCTCAAACCCTGAATCGCGCCGGAAAGTTCGTTTTTATTTCCCCACGTTGAAATTGGCTGGTCCGACACCATGTCGACATCTCAGTTGGATATCGAACAAAAACGTGACCGACTGCTGGAAATCGTTTCCGGTTACGGTCGCGTCGCAGTTGCGTATTCTGCCGGTGTCGACAGCACGGTGGTGGCCAAAGCGGCTCAGCTCGCCTGCGGTGCGAACGCCGTAGCCGTTACAGCCGTCAGCCACAGCCTTGCCGAAGGAGAACTGGAAGAAGCCGAACGGGTCGCAGCCCAAATCGGGATTCGCCACATGGTGGTTCAGACGCGCGAGTTCGCTGATCCGAATTATCTCAAAAATCCGGTCAATCGTTGCTATTTCTGCAAAACGGAACTTTACGCACGACTGGTGGAACTGGCTCCGACACTGGGCGTCGACGTATTGGCCAACGGAGCGAACCTGGACGATCAGGGAGATTACCGCCCTGGCATGCAAGCAGCGAAAGAATTCCGGATTCGATCGCCACTGGTCGATGCCGAATTCACCAAGTCCCAGGTTCGCGACCTGGCCCGATTCTGGGAACTACCCGTCTGGGACAAACCGGCAACGCCCTGTCTTTCCAGTCGCATCGCCTACGGGATTGAGGTCACTCCTGAACGAGTCCTGCGGATTGACCGTGCGGAACAGTTCCTGAAGCAACTGCTGGGAGTGCGCGAGTTGCGAGTGCGATGCGAAGCCAACGACCTGGCGCGAATCGAAGTTCCAATCGGGAACATCGACACCCTGCTCTCCCCTGCCCTTCGCGGCCACGTCACGACGGAACTGCATGCGCTGGGATTCCGGTTCGTGACTGTCGACCTGGACGGATTCCGGTCGGGGAGTATGAACGAAGCAATTTCTTCCAATGACCTTGTGGTACTGGGTACAAACATCACGACAAACAAAAGTCGCCGGTAGCAATCCGGCGGACCGATCGTGTGGCAAACCCGGATTCACGGGCGTTTTAAATTCGTGCGCGTGATACGTAGACCACAACTCGTTAAACTCTCGGTCGACAGCGCCAGAGGTTCGTCGCCTCGGCTGACCCGATTTAACTCACAAACCGAGGAGCACTGACATGGGTGAAACAGGAAAGAAGGACAAGGGACGCAAAGAGGCTCAGAAAAAACCCGCGATGACTCTCAAGGAAAAGCGGAAGGTCAAGAACGAGAAAAAAGCAAAGTAGCAAACCGGTGCGTTGCCGTTTGAAGCCAGGGATGTCTTGGCATCAAACGCAAAAACCCGGCGTCGCTGCTGGTGAAAGATCGGTGGCACCCGCTTGCAGCTCCCCAAGGAACTGCAAGGGTTTTCCAAGGTCACCCGAAGCGTCAGCGAGGGAGTTTCGCGTGGTTTGATCCATGTGACTTCCTCGCTGACGCTTCCTCGTTATACCACACGCGGTCTGGTTTGAGGCCATTGAGAAATCCAGCGATGTCTGGAAACTGCCGCAGTGATGGAAACTGCCCCAGTGACGGAAACTGCCCCAGTGACGTTGTTTTCGCCTCGAATGCGGAAGCGGACTCACAAACGAAACCTCAAGATTGCGTTGTTTCAGCGTCTATGCAATTCCGGGGACCGGGAACGATTGGGTGAACTCGCGGATTTCCCCCTTCACCGTTTCAATCGCTCCTGCGTCTTCATGAGCTTTCAGGACTCGCAAAATCCACGCGGCGACTTTTTTCATTTCGTCCTGTCGCATCCCGCGAGTTGTTAATGCCGCCGTGCCGATCCGGACGCCGCTCGGATCAAGTGCCTTGCGCTGGTCGTACGGAATCATGTTTTTGTTCACCGTGATCCCGGCACGATCGAGAGCTTTCTCGGCAATCTTTCCGGTTAATCCGATCGTCGTCACGTCGCACAGCATCAGGTGATTGTCGGTACCACCACTCGCCAGTTTGACACCCCCTGACATCAGTGATTCAGCAAGCGTTCTGGCGTTGGCGACAATCTGCTTTCCGTAATCCTTGAATGACGGCTGCATCGCTTCCTGGAAGCAAATCGCCTTGGCCGCGATGAGATGCATCAACGGCCCCCCTTGCAGGCCGGGGAAGACCGTCTTGTCGATCTCTTTCGCGTACTCTTCCTTGCAGAGAATGAATCCCGATCGTGGACCGCGCAGCGTCTTGTGTGATGTGCTCGTGACAAAGTCGGCGACAGGAACAGGGCTGTTATGAATCCCGGCGGCCACCAGTCCTGCATAATGAGCCATATCGACCCACAGTTTGGCTCCGACTTCCCTCGCGATTTCAGCGAATTTCGCATGATCGATCTCGCGAGGATAGGCGCTCGCTCCCGCGACGATCAGTTTCGGCTTGTGCTCGCGAGCCAGTCTGGCAACCTGATCGAAGTCGATGCGGTGATCGGACTCGCGCACTCCATACGCAATCGGCTGATAAAGCTGACCCGAGAAATTCAGCGACATCCCGTGAGTGAGATGTCCACCCATTGCCAGATTCATCGCCAGGAAAACATCACCGGGCTTCAGCGTCGCCTGATAGACGGCCATATTCGCCTGCGAACCGGCATGCGGCTGCACGTTGACGTGTTGTGCCCCGAACAATTGCTTCGCTCGTTCAATCGCCAGGCTTTCGACGACATCAACATATTCGCATCCTCCGTAGTAGCGCCGACCGGGGTAACCTTCTGCGTATTTGTTCGTCAATACCGTCCCCGCCGCTTCCAGGATCGCGGCACTCGTGTAGTTTTCCGAAGCGATCAGTTCGAGACCTTCGTGCTGCCGGGTTTGTTCGTTCTGAATGGCAG
>JANXOO010000789.1 GCA_025353525.1 Schlesneria sp.
CCGTGTCGCCAATCGAACAGCCGCGCACATTCAGCGACGTCAATCCTGAAAGTCGTTCGAGTTGACTTAGCCCGGTATCGGAGATTTCCGATGCAGAAAGATCGAGCTCCTTCAATGACGTCAGCCCACGAAGTCCAGGCACGAATGCGTCTATTTCTCCCCTTACGCCTGTCAGGCTGATGGCTTCAATAGAAAAGTCATTGAAGGGGATCGGATCTGATTCGCGGACTTCAATCACGTCGTCTTGAACCGAACGCAATCTCGCCGAACCGCGATTTGTCAGTATCCATTTCAATGCATCAGACTCCGTCATTGCAGACGCCAACGAGGTCACGATGTTCTCGGCCCTGGCAGCGGCCTGAGTACTTGCAGTCTGCTCCGGTTGCCCGGTCACGACTTTCGCAGAGGGTTCACGTTGTTGGGGCAGAAAGGACAGAATGGCAAATCCAACGACAGCGATCAATGCCATGAGGCCGATCACCGAGGCGGCGATCATCAAGCCACGAGAAGCCTTCGCATCTTCGTTCGTTGAGTCGGTCAATACAGTTGATTTGTCGTAGTCTGGTATCACCTGGGAATCGGCGGTGTCTAACATTCCGGCGAAGATCGCTTGCGGATCATTTTCTATCGAGGCGACTTTTCGTAGGGCCGAGCGATTCCTTATTTCTGGATTTGTCGACGCGTGTTCGTTCCGGCGATCCGCATCGGAATTTCGCGTGCTACGAGTAAAGGGAACGAGCGCTTTGGCCAGTTGATCTGCGGAACCGAAACGATCCTTGGGCAACTTGGCCATCAGTCGTCGATAGATCACGTTCAGTTCATCGGGGATGTCGCCGGGTGATGACTTCCGACCTACGACAGCGGCTCGTGCGACGATCAAATCAGGGATCGGCGCATTGA
Source organism: Schlesneria sp. (assembly GCA_025353525.1). Taxonomy (GTDB): domain Bacteria; phylum Planctomycetota; class Planctomycetia; order Planctomycetales; family Planctomycetaceae; genus Schlesneria. The sequence continues at coordinate 901 of JANXOO010000789.1, forward strand.
TGTGCCCCGACATCTTTTTCGGTAGCGATTGAAATTCTTTGCCGCTATACGGCGGACGCGCGGTGAGAAGTTCGAACAGCGTGCAGCCAAGAGCGTACAAGTCGGTTCTTGCATCACATTGATGAGCATCATCCCATTGTTCGGGAGGCATGTAGTCCGGCGTACCAAAACATTGACCGGTTGAAGTCAGCCCCGCATGGGAATCGTCTTGAGACAATAGCGCCAGGCCCAAGTCGAGAATCTTGATCTGCCCTGTTTCGTTCGTGACGAAAAGATTAGACGGCTTGATGTCTCGATGAACGAGTCCCAGTTTGTGGGCGACCGACAAACCCTGTGCCGCTTGCCGAATCACTTTGCACGAGTTAACGACCGACATGGGGCCGTGGCGTTTCAAAACTTTTTGCAAGTCCTGACCTTCGACATATTCCATCGAAAGGAAATGCACTCCGCCGAATTCTCCGGCATCGAGTGCCTGGACAACATTGGGATGCTGAATCTTTCCCACGGCTCTCATTTCTCGTTCAAACCGAGACACGGCATCGGGTCGGGAGAGCACATGGGTTGGTAACACTTTGAGTGCCACCAACCGATCAAGCTTAGTATGTCGAGCTTTGTAAACTGCGCCCATCCCTCCTTCACCCAGCTTTTCCAGCAACTGATACGGACCGATCTGACTACCGATGTTGACAGAAGTGCTTGGGGACACGGCGGGCTGGCGCTCACCCACTGACGTGTTGAATTTCGGGTCGAGAGACGAATGGGTCGGTGGGGACGCATCAGGTGGCGAAATGAAGGTCGCATCCAAACTCTGAGGGTTCTCTGGAAAAGCGCACTCCGGA
>JANXOO010000486.1 GCA_025353525.1 Schlesneria sp.
CTGAATCACGCCAGTACCTGCTGCCAGGTTAAACGTTAACCCGTTCGAAAACGTGGAGAAGCTCAGCGAATCCGTGCCACTGCTGTCAATGAACGTGTCTCGATCATTGGCCGAGGCAACCGTGCGTGCGCCAAGAGTGTACGCGTCGTTGCCGTCACCCCCATTCAGAATGTTGGTCCCTGCTCCACCCAAAAGTGCGTCGTTGCCAAGACCGCCGATCAGCGTGTCATTTCCGGTTCCGCCAGTCAGCGAATCGTTTCCGTCATTCCCGATCAGAATGCTGGTACCGGTTCCACCACTTAGAGCGTCGTTCCCCGATCCACCGGTCAACGTGTTGTTCCCGTTGCCGCCATAGATTGTCGTGCCGAGAGTGGCGTTACCGGTCACGACATCATTGCCGAGACCAAGCGATACAGTCACATACGTGCCCCCCGAGACATCCAATTGATATCCCGTGATTGGATCCGCCGTTTGTGCTCCTGTGGCCTGTAAACTGAATGTCAGACCATTCGTAAATGTGTTCACGTTCAGCGTGTCTGAACCGTTGCCGTCGATGAGCGTATCCTTGTCGGTGCCGACCGCGGTTCGAGGAGCCAGGTAGTATGAATCGTTTCCAGCTCCGCCATTGAGAGTATTTACCCCAGTACCGCCAAACAACGCATCGTTGCCACCCAAGCCGAAGATGGTGTCATTGCCGGTTCCCCCTTGGATGGAGTCGATCCCCGAACCTCCCGTCAATGTGTTGTTACCGTTGCCGCCATTAATCACCGTTCCCAGGGTGGCATTTCCGATCACGACATCGTTACCAGAACCGAGTGTCACGGAAGCGTATGTTCCGCCCGAGACGTCCAACTGATATCCCGTCGCGGGATCAGCCGTTTGAGCTCCAGCGGTCTGCAAGCTGAATGTCAGACCATTCGTGAACGTGCTGAAGCTCAATACGTCAGAACCGTTTCCATCGATCAGCGTATCCTTGTCACTTCCCGCTACCGTACGCGGGTTCAAGGTGTAGGTATCGTTTCCGGCACCTCCGTTGAGGATGTTGATTCCTATTCCACCCGAAAGCGAATCGTTCCCAGTCCCGCCGATCAGCGTGTCGTTTCCGTTGTTTCCATAGATCGCCGTAGCGAGAGTGGCATTGCCGGTCACCACATCGTTACCAGAACCGAGTGTCACGGAAGCGTATGTTCCGCCGGAGACGTCCAACTGATATCCCGTCGCGGGATCAGCCGTTTGAGCTCCTGCAGTCTGCAAGCTGAATGAGAGGCCATTCGTAAAGGTAGCGAAGGTCAACACGTCCGAGCCGTTGCCATCGATCAGCGTATCTTTGTCGCTTCCCGACACGGTACGTGGACTCAAGACATACGAATCGCTTCCGGCACCTCCGTTGAAGATGTTTGTCCCGGTAATTCCCCACATCGTATCGTTGCCACCCAGACCGATCAGGGTGTCGTTCCCGGTTCCACCGGTCAGCGCATCGTTTCCAGAACCTCCGGTCAACGTGTTGTTTCCGTTACCGCCAAAGATCGCTGTAGCCAGGGCTGCGTTTCCCGTCACGACATCGTTTCCAGCCCCGGCATACACTGTCCCAAATGTTCCTGAGGCCAGCTCGACAGCATAACCGGTCAGTGGATCGACCGTTTGCGGTGTCGAGGTTTGGAGGCTGAAACTGATACCATTCGTGAACGAATAAAATGTGACAGTCTCGGTTCCGCTGGAATCGAGAATCTTGTCCTTATCCGTTCCGGCCGAGGTTCTCGGCGTCATCGTGTACGTGTCATTGCCTGCTCCCCCATTCAGCAGGTTCGTGCCAATCCCACCATCAAGTGAATCGTTGCCCGAACCACCAGTCAGCGTGTCGTTCCCGGCGGAGCCTTTCAGTGTGAGGGCTGACGTGACACTCGAATTGACTGACAGTGTATCGTCACCGTTTTGGCCGTCGGCGGTGAGGCTGACTCCTGCATTCAGACCATTGATCGTGATGGAATCATTGCCGTCATTCCCCAGAATACTCACGATTGTGACCTGGGAGGGTGTGTAGGTCGTATCCGCACCGTTGAAAGTTACGGTCAGAGTAGACGGGGTTTCATTGAACAGGATGGAGTCGTTACCGGTTGTCCCAGTAATCGTCAACGTCGTTCCCGACAGCGACATGGCCAGCATTCGTCGGGCTTCGAGAAGCTCGACCATCGATGCGATGGGGAGTCTGCTCTGACGACGTCGAACCGTCCGCGTCCGGCGGCGAAATCGCGAGAGAAATTCCAGTCGATCACGAAGGTTTGACAGCCAGTTGGAACAGACCACTTGAGAATCCTTATTGTTGGGGACGATTTCAAATGTCAGCGAATGAATTGAGAACTGGATTTTGAACGTTTTTGACAGAATAGAGCTCATCCCATGGCAGAGCTGCCGAATGGAAATGGTCGCGCAAGCAGGCAATTCCTATGCGTCTTTAATGAAAGAGGGATCGAAGAATCGGGACATCAATGACTGGAGGTTGGGCGTCATTTGCAATATCTCCGTTTCAAGTCAACACAACCAGTGCTGTTGGATACTGACGATGCGAGCCAGGAAAGCTTGAATATGCTTCACTCGTTCTGTCTTTCCATCCTACGCGAGGCAGATTCTGAAAATCCAGACAGAATCATTGAAAAATTAAAAATCTCATTTGAATTACGAAAGTCAATTTCAGAAAAAGACTTACATGACGTGTCCGACAGAAGTCGGCCATTGTGAGGGAAAGAGAAACTTCCGAGAATTTGCGAGGAAAAGCTGAAAAAACGATGGATTTGGCTGTCGAAACGTTTTCCTGGCGCTACACTGCAAATGTGGCTGGAACTGGCTGATTTGTAGGATGGAACGGGAAAAATGCGACGGATTCGCGACCCTCAACAAAAGTGGATGTTTGACCCGTTTGACGGGGTGCTTTCTTCAATGGCTCGGCGACGCATTTTGTCGGGCTGGCAAGGCATTTTTCGGACCGTGGTGCTGGATCTGCTTCCGGTCAAAGAGTTGTCTCGACACTTCTCCGAGGACATGGGATGCCCGACCAAAGAATTGTACTCGATGGCCGGCCTGGTATTCCTGGCCGACTTTTTCGATTGGAATGCGTTGGATGCGGCGGACGCCTACATGATGCGTTCCGATGTTCAATTCGCTCTGAACATCGAACCGGGTGCCGAGTGTTCTGATCGTACTGTCGAACGCTATCGGAAATTGTTCACAGAAGATGAGTTGGCGGTGCAGCTCTTCCGCGAACTGACGATCACGCTGACGGACCTCTTGGAACTGGATGTCTCGAAGCAGCGATTGGATAGCACGCATATCTTCAGTCATATGGCCACGTTTGGTCGGGTGCGTCTGATGGCGGTGACGGTCAAACGCTGCCTAACGCAGATCAAGCGTCATGCGGCGGATGACTACCAGGCATTGCCGGAGGACTTGCGTACGCGGTACGCCTCCTCGGAGAGCAAGCTGTTCGCGGACGCCAAGGATACCGACGCTCGAGCCCGCTCGAAACAGCAGGTCGCCGAGGACATGTTGCTGATCGTCGAACGGTTCGCCGATCACACGGGGATCAACAACCGCACGTCGTACACATCGCTCGTACAGGTTTTCCATCAGCAGTGCGAAGTCGTCGAGGGACGCGTGGTGGTGATTCCCAAGACGGGCGGAGATGTGATTCAGAATCCGTCCGATCTCGATGCGACGTATGACGGCCACAAAGGTTCCGGGTATCAGGTCCAGTTGAGTGAAACCTGCTCGACCGAAAATGACGTGCAACTGATCGTTGGGGCGATCCCTGAAACGGCGAGTGCGCACGACTCGCAAGCCGTGCGACCGATGTTGGAACAACTCGATGCGAACGGCTCAACCCCCGAGCAACTGCTGGCGGATACGGCGTATGGCAGCGACGAAAACTACGCGATGGCCGAGTCCAAGGGAGTCGAGTTGATTGCCCCGGTTCCGGGCCGCGCGCCCGAGTTGGAAGCGGGCGAACTGACGATCGACGACTTCGCTCACAACGAATTGACCGGCTCGGTGGATGCGTGTCCTGCCGGACATTGTCCGCTTCAGGTCACACGCGATGAGCAGACGCAGACGACGACCGTTGAAATGCACGCCGCAACCTGTCGTTCGTGTCCGCTGGTGAAACTTTGCCCCATCGAGGAAACACCTGACGAGAACGGAAATGCGGAAGTCGAATTCACGGACAAGGCTCGCCGTACTGCGGCACGTCGCTGTGAAGAACAGACGGAAGTGTTCCGGGAACGCTACTCTCAACGTTCGGGAATCGAGTCCACGAACGGCGGATTGAAGAATCGCCTGGGCCTGGGACAGCTTCGCGTCCGTGGCCTGGGACAGCTTCGCGTCCGTGGCCGGGGTGCGGTGTTCAGGACGATCCTGCTGAAGGTGAGTGGATGGAATGTGTTGCGAGCCTCGGCATCCGAGAAGCTACGCGCCTTGGTCCAGGAGAAACTTGAAAAACTCCTTGGCCATGGGTGGGCAGGGTCGTTTGGGCAGGTTTGCGCTGTGTCAGGATTGCCTTCCTGCTGCCACAGATGCCTCCAAACGCGTTCCAGAGCAGTTGATCGACTGCGCTGTCGGTCAATCGACATTTTTGAAATTCAGTGCGTTCTCATGGCTTGAGTTCTGTCGGACGTGTCAACTATGTTTAATTAGTAAATTTCAATAATAGAGTTACTTTATCTAGTCTAATATCGAAACGTTAAATGAAAAACTGTTTGAAATCACATAGAGTGCGCCTGCCATCATGGTCGTCGACGCTACTGGCCTACGCAATTGTATTTCTTCTCGTTTGGATCGCCGCAATCGACCTTCTCCCTTGTATGAGTGGGTATGGCGTGAGGCATTCGGCGATTTGCACTATTTGCAAGAAAACATTGCGTGAAACACTTTACCCCGCTTTGGCTCAACTAATTGCGGAAAATGAGGAATCGAACGAGTGTAAAAATGTTCCTCACACTCAAACAAACATCCAGCGAAAAATTCTCGATCATTTTCCGGAGCTCGAGGGGGTCGGGTGTCCGCTTTCGGCGAACTCGCAGAATATTACAAGCATTAGTTCATATATTATAAATCCTAATATACTGTCGAAGTCGCTATCTGAATGGAGTCCCATGGACGTGATTGCCTGCGATAGCGACGCAAGACACGTCGGGCACTCTCGAGGGCCGGGAGTCCAGTTTGTGGTCTATCTGACCAGGGATGGCAGTACTGGTTGGGCCTATGTCTCCGGTGGAGAGGAGTCGCCAACGCGACTTTCGCAATTGATAAGAGATTTTAGTACTGGAATTCCGGGTGCGGACAAAGAATTCGTTTGGGGCACGTTTTCCGCAATTCCCGATTTACAACTGAAAGACTTTATCCCGTTTTATATTCGCATCGCTTTTGTTCTGATCCTTGGTTGTGCCTTAGGAATCCGAACGGGGACATACACAATACTGTTCGGCACAGCATTTGACCAGGGTCTTCGCCGTGGATCAAGCGAGTAGTTGCTGCGGAAAATGGGATAAGTCCAATTAACTGAAAACAATACTTCCGATTTGGTGTGCATTTTTACAGAAGATAAATCGAATAATTGGACTTATCCACTTTTAGGATGCATAATGAATAATACTAGAAAAATTATTGAAAACATTAATTCTGTATTGGAAGAGGTCAGAAATTATCTTCCAGTTGAGACAGTAAAAGATGCCGCTGATCTTTTGGACCACGTCGAGTGGGGTGAAGCACTCTCTTTAATCTGCACTCAATTGTACGAGTACGACGTGAAGATTGGCGTATCCACATACGAACAAATCGCATCATTAGGGCAACAGATTGGGATGCAGGAGAAAGAATGGTCAATCCTCAATCCGCTAAATGAATAAACGCCCGGGGATAAATCAAATTGAAAGTTGACCATACGAGAAAACTCAAAGGCGCCAGGTACCGTTTTTATTGGTTTTGAGTCGATTACGAAGGGTGCGGTCCGCTCTACACTGCAATTTTCAGGGGTTTTTCGTTTGAATTGGGGTCGAGTTTCGTTGGTGCTACCGGAATGGGCATGCGTAGTTTTTTGAGGGCCAGATTTCGAACGTGGTCCCAAACTCCGCTGAGTGCGATGACTCGAAGCATGAGAATAGCGCGGCCCCCTTCGATTCCCCATTTCATTCCCGAGAGTTTGAATCGTTGCGTAAAGACGATCTTGCAGGCGGCTTCCGTGACGCCACTTCCGATCGGCAGTCGACGCTGTCGATAGGTCCGGTAGTCCATCTTTGACGCGCGGTTCCGCAAGTAGCGATTCGCCAGCCAATAGTCCTCTTCGGAACCGATCAATCCGCGAATGGATCGCAGGGCTGCGGCGCTGCGCAGAACCCGGAAGACCCCTCCCGAATTTTCCTTCAGGATTTTTCGCTGTTTGGCGGACCACGCAAACGCCGCTCGACCGGGG
>JANXOO010000492.1 GCA_025353525.1 Schlesneria sp.
GCTGCCAGTACCGCTGACAGAGCAATGATGCTGCCGACGGAAAGATCGATGCCACCGGTAATGATGACTATCGTCATCCCGATTGCCAGAATGGCGATCACCGCGATCTGGTTGGCAATATTTAACAGATTGTCTGACTTGAGAAAGTTTGGCCACCAATAGCCGGGAGGGATGACGATCCGGGGATTTCCCAATGTCGGAAAGTCGCGGTCCAGGTCTTCGAATACCATCCAGGCTCCGGTCGTCTGTGTCCCGGCAATCACATCGAGCTTCCGGCCTGACTCGGCAATTTTCCGGATCGCATCGCGAGCAGCTTTCGGCTCACCCCGCACGTCTTCGACCACAGTTCCGCCCGCCAACTCGATGTCGCGACGAAGTTGATCGGCCAGCGCGATATCGTCGGGCACTGCACGTACTGCAATCAGAACGTTAGGCGCCCCTTTGAATTCGGCCCTGATCTTTGCCGCAAGTTGACGAGCGGCTGCCGTTCCTGTTGGCGATTGTTCGCGATATGTCACCGCGCTGAAAAAGGCGCACAACAACAGCAGCACGAAAATCATGCCGTATTCAACAAGTGCTCGGGAAAGAAATTTCTTCATCGGATCTACCCCACAGCCAGTTGCATGATTTGTTCCTGCGTCGCATTTTTCGCATCGGCGATTTCACCAACGACACGTCCCGAGTACATCACCAGAATGCGGTCTGCCATTCCCAGCACTTCGGGAAGTTCCGAGCTAACCATGATGATGGCCTTTCCTTCGGCCGCCAATTGATTCATCAGCAAATAGATTTCGTATTTGGCTCCGACATCGACGCCGCGCGTTGGCTCGTCAAATATCAGCACGTCGCAGTTCCGCGCCAGCCACTTTGCCAGCACGACTTTCTGCTGATTGCCGCCCGACAAATTGCGAGCCAGTTGCTCCTGGTTCGGTATCCGGATTCTCAGCAATTCGGTGTAACGGGCGAATTCTTGCCGTTCCTGCCCCTGTCGCACGAATCCGAGTCGGCTCAGTCGATCGATATTAGGTAACCCGAAGTTTTCACGTACGGACGCACTGAGAACCAGTCCCTGCAGCTTGCGATCTTCGGTCAGCAGGCCGATTCCGGCGGCAATCGCGTCGCGGGGCGAACGAATGTCGAGCCGATGTCCGTCGAGGCGAATTTCGCCTGCGTCTTGCATATCAGCACCGAACAGCAGGCGAACTGTTTCCGTCCTGCCCGCGCCGACCAGTCCGGTCAGTGCAAGTATTTCACCTCGACCGACCGAAAACGAAACGTCACGAACCGCTTGATCGCGACATAGTCCAGAAACTTCCAGTCGAGGCGGACCGATCGATGAATGGCGTGCCGGGAATTCGTTTTTCAGCTCACGGCCAACCATCATTTCGATCAGCTGTGTCCGGGTGATCTGCGCAATCGGACGTTCGCCGACATTGGCACCGTCGCGCAAAATCGACACGCGATTGGCAATCGTAAAGATCTCGTCCAGACGATGGCTGATATAGATAATGCCGATCCCGGACGCGCGCAGGTCGCGAATGATGACAAACAGCCTTTCCGTCTCGTGCGAGGTGAGTGCCGCGGTCGGTTCGTCCATAACAATGATTCGGGCGTTCAGCGACAACGCCTTCGCAATCTCGACGAGTTGCTGCTGAGCCGTCGACAGTCGCCGACAGGGAACGTTCAAATCGATCTCGACACCCAGTCGGCGGAACAGATCTTCCGCGAGACGCCGCTCCTGACGATGTTCGAGCAGGCCGATTCGGGACGATTCCTGACCGAGAAAAATGTTTTCACTCGCCGTCAATCCGGGAACGAGATTGAATTCCTGATAGATGACGGCCACGCCTGCCATCCGGGCCGTCTGAGGCGAGTTGAATGCGATTTCGAGTCCGTCAACAGCAATCGTTCCGCTGTCGGGAAGATGGGCGCCACCCAGCAGTTTCATCAACGTGCTTTTGCCCGCTCCGTTTTCACCCAGAAGTGCGAGCACCTCGCCGCGATTCAATGTCAGATCGACCCCGCGCAGTGCTTGCACACCAGGAAACGATTTCACCATGTTCCGCATGACGAGTAACGGAGCGGCGACGTTTGCGGCGACAGTTGCTACGCCATTCATCATTCAATCATCCGACGCAAGGGTATTCCGGATTCGAGGTCGACTCAATTACAAGGTGCGGCCAGATTTTCAGAACATGATCGCCAGATTTTCTGAACCCGTTTTGTTGAACGAAGTGTTTTCGGCTGGGCCCGCGAAATTCCTGGCCGGTCGCAAACTGATCCTGTGCATCGAACTGGCAGGCTGCATAGCATCGCTGCAAGCACCTGCAGACACAGCGACAGCCCAGGTCTCTACTTCAGATCGGGATCTTTTTTCGCGTCCTCGATCCGGTACAGGCTGGTTGGAAGCAAAATCTGCGGAGGGACTTCGTCTCCTTTGGAATGCTTGACGATTGCCTCGACGACCTGAATTCCCATCTTGTCCGGGAACTGGATCGGGTCTGCATAGATTTTGCCATCCTTGATCGCCTGCTTCCCTTCGGGCTGCCCGTCAAATCCGATGATTTTGATTTGTGCAGTCTTGCCGGCTTTTTCGAGAGCCGCTCGGGCACCAAGTGCCGCAGGATCATTGATCGCAAAAATACCTCGCAGATCAGGATTGGACTGCATGGCGTCTTCCGCCGCTTTGTAACCGATATCCTTGGCTCCCATCGATTCGAGCTCGGCGACAATGTCAATCCTGGACTTGCCCGATTTGTTATGAGCGTCGATGACTTCCTTGAACCCTTTGACTCGCAACTGGCACGATTCGGTTTGTTTCATGTTCAAAACAGCGATCGGTCCACCTTCTTCGCCAAGCGCCTCGATCATCGCGACACCCGCTTCGCGACCGCCACCAAAATTGTCGGTGGCAATCTGCGAGACGATCTTCACTCCGGGCTCATTACATGGAATGTCGACAGTAAAGACCGGAATACCTGCAGCGTTCGCTTCCTGAATAACCGGAACGATCGATTTGGAATCACATGGGCACAGGACGATTGCACTGACGCCCTGGACGATAAAGTCCTTGATCTGGTTTGACTGCTTCGACACGTCATTGTCGGCACTCAGGACGTTGACATCATAGCCGTGTTTGGAACCGGATTCGGTGATGTTGTCCCCGATCACCTTGAAAAACGGGTTATTGATCGCAAGCAACGATACGCCAATCGACCGTTTCGGCTTTGTCTTTGCCGTATCATTGCTGCCCGTTGCGGTCCCGGAACCTGTGCCCGACGGACTATTCGTCGGCTGATTGCAGCCGCTGGCGCCAAATACCGTTAACAGGCCGAACAGGAAGATCACGTGCGTCAATCGTCGGTTCACTTTGAGTTCGATCATTAAAGTCCCTGGCGGTCAGTAGATGTGTTCAAATCGGCTTCCGAGACCGTATCCATCCCGACTCCGATTTGCAAATGAACCCCGATTCAGGCTCGTTAATGAAGTGGAGCGACCTCTTGCAGCGAATCTGAAGAATCAATTCGTCGCTCTCGCAGGCGCCAACGCCGGATCGTCCAGGTCGAGTCGGTAGAGAATCTGGTTGTACTCGTACCGGGGCGTTGGTTGTGGCTTGTCCGCAAATTGCTGCGTATATGTTCCTTCAAAAAGCAACACCGGCGAACCTGACGGGCTGAAATCAGCGTGCAGCCGTGGGTTATAAAAGGTGTAGTTGTCGTGCGAGAGGATTTTTACGGCGGCGCCCCACGGTCCGCGTGGCAACTTTGATTCGGCATACCACAACTCACCGAATGCTGACGGCTTGCCAAATTTTTCCATGAAAACTGTTACCCACCGTTGCCGGAACTCGTTCCATGCGATCGAACCCGTGTGAGGAGTTACAGGCTTTGCGTCAACCGACGAAACGACTTCCCGCTGAGGGTCGATCAGCTCCCATTGTTGCGGGTCTTGCCATGCTTCGAATGTCGGTGGACAACGGAGCGCCGGAAAAGGGTTTCCGAACGACACCCATTCTCGGTCACTCTCATCCTTCCAGAAGGCCGGATGTCCGTCGGGAACTTTTGGTGGCCTGGGATTCTCGTTTGACTTCGTCCACAGAACTTTCAATCGCTCAAACCTGGATTCGTCATTATTCCAGACGCACAATCCGGACTCGTACGCCTCGAGCAGCCCTTTGACCTTGATGTAATTTCCCACCAGTTTCGGCTTGCCTGACTTGTCAGGCAGACTGACGTACCCGCCAATCCACGTCGGGCCGTCACCCGGCATTTTAGCCACGCCGCGCGGTTTACCGCTTTTGTCTTCAAAGAAATCGAACGACAACCGCAACGGGGGCTCAAACGACTTCAGCGGTTGAGTTTCCGTCGTCGCACTGCTGGTATCAAAAATTCCGAGTGGATAACCGGACAGATTCGAATCGCCCCAGGCCCAGAACAGCTTGCCGCAATGCACCGCATTCTGGACGCTGTCGCAACCCAGAATTCCAGAATCGGCCCAGTCCTTTTCGAGTCCCAGTTTTTGACTTTCGGCAAATAACCCCGCTCCCGTTAACCGGCCGATCCGTTTGGCGACGATCGTCCGTTCGACCTGGACGTTAACCGTCTTTCCCGGTTCGGGAACGAACCGAACACCGCGATATCCAAACGAATCGGACGGGACTTCGTACCCGTGTCCGAATAAATCGCACCAGACGTCTTTGCCCATCAGTTCGGGAAGGTCAAACGCGATGATTCCCGCGTTATCAGTGACGAAACGAATTTGATGGACGGTCCTCAATTCCACCAGAGGGACCGGCCAACCGGTCCCTTTTTCCGTGACAACGATTTTGCAAGGCGATGACGGCGACTCAGCCGCTTTCGAGGATTGATTGCCCAGGGCGGCCAGCAAGACGAACGCCCAGGCAATTCGGCGTCTTGGGCGACCGGCAGGAAAGGAAATACCAGTCGCTGAAAAACGGGGACAGGCACCAGGAAGACCTGGAGCCAGTCCCCGTTTTTCAGTCGGTAGATTTTCCACTGCCGGTCGCCTTACATCATTTTTGCTGTATGGTGTCGCCATCAATCCCCGCCGTTTTCACCACGCAAAATTCGTGTCGCGGTTGTATACTGCTTTGCCAGGATAGTACCACGGTGCACGGTAATTGTAATACGGAAAGCGGTAGTGTCCGTGAAGCGAACTGCGCTGAAACCCGGGGCCGAAATGATCATTGTAGGGGTTGCCCGAATTGACGTACTGGCCGCCGGCCGGATCGTGATAGTACGCAGGCGAACCGACACGGGCTTCGTAACCTCCCGGTGCCCAATGCGGACCCGACGTGTCTCCGATGCCCGCACTGCCCGGTCCGCCATAACTGTACTGTGATCCGCCATACGCTGCGGCTGACATGCTTCCTGGTGAAATACCGTAGCTCATATTGCCCGACCAGACAGGGGCTTCAGCTGGAACTCCGGCAAAATTCGCAGGTGCAGGAGGAACGGAACAATTGCATCCCGCCTGAGAAACGTCCGCCATCGCACCGATGGCGATAGCGGCTGACAACATTCGGTACATTTTTGAGATCAACATGGTGAAAAATTCTCCGTTGGGGAAGACTTTGCGGGACCTGATGGACCGCGAATTGTCAGCCGCCGCGCATGCGACGCTTTTGTTAATCAAACTTATCCCATGCTCACGGTGAGACTGAAGAGAATCTCGCCGATTTGAATCAAATCAGGCAACGACCTGACGACTTCTGCCGACATCAGCGGTCTGACTGCGGATGACGATTCCGAAGCCAATAATGTTTGACACGAAACCGGGGAAGATTCGTCCACATTCCGCCGATAGCCGTTGTGAAGGATTGGAACGATTCGGCGGAGTCAATGAAAATATTTGTTCCGGAATCGTCCCGTTGACCCTGCGAAGTACGACCTCACAAGTTTCCGCGGCGCGACCGCATTCATTGACACGGAAGGACACTTTTATGCCAAGCGGCATCCTCAATCTCGCTCTGGGACTTGCCATGCAGGTTGGTCAACCTGGTCCTTCGGAAGCACCGAACTTTCCACCACCGGCCCGCGCGTTCAGTCAACACGGATTCGAAGGTTCGTCCGAGCAGCGTCACCCGTTCGATTCACAAATGAACTGGGTTCACGGATACTCTCAGGAAATTCCGGCGTACGGCGGTCACCCTGTCGGTCGGCCATACAACTATAAGGATGTCCTTTCACAATCACAGACATTCGGCGGCTGGGGCGAACGCCCTGCGATGCCGTACTCGCACCAGTTCTGGCACAAATATCAGGACCAGTCGTTGATGCTGAAAACATCCCGGTACCAGCCCGCCCAGTCGACATGGCCGATGACTCAAAATGCCGTGTCAAACGGCCACCAGTGGGTTGCGCAACCGACCGGATTGCAGATGCCGGTCCAGCAACCTGTCTGGACAGGTTCAGCAATGCCTGCGAATTCGAACGGCTTGATTCTTCCGTCCAACGGGAACGAACAAATGCAGCCGCCCGCGTTGCCACCCGTCAGCGAATTCAATCAGATCAACTACCGACGGTAGTCCTGATTGTTCCGGTCGCCCGAAACGCTCGCATCGAATGATGCTGATCGCAATCCCGTTCGAGGTTTCGTTTGAAAGTCAGTTTCCGCCCCTGGCGGCGGAAACTCTGGCGTCGCGGCAATTTAAATGTGCCGCCCGATTTGACAACGACATCAATTCAGACCACTCACGGCATAAATTCGTTGGCGAAAAGTCCTCGAACACGTTAACATTCTTTGATGCGTGTGGGTGGCTGCTTCGCTTGCTGTTGTTTTACCGTTTCGCCGCCCGGTTCTGGCACAACTCGGGGACGTAATGTCGATCGCTGGTAACGAGTTCCGTCAATCGACTCTTCTACGATGTTTCATTGGCCTCGCGGTCGCGGTGATCGCCTTGTTCGGCTCCGGGCCGCTTGAAGCGGCCGACGAACGGCGAGTCAGCTTCGTCAACGAAGTAATGCCGATATTGACGAAGTCGGGCTGTAATGCGGGTGTCTGCCATGCCAAAGCAGGGAACGGTCAAAACGGCTTTCAACTCTCGTTGCTCGGGTTCGAGCCGCGCGAAGACTACGAGCACCTTGTCCACGAAGGGCGAGGGAGACGCCTCTTTTCGAGCGCCCCTGATCGAAGTTTGTTGCTTCTGAAAGCATCAGGACAGTTACCGCACGGCGGCGGAGTCCGGCTGGATGCTCGCTCTGAAAGTTACTCATTGGTGCGTAGCTGGATTCGCCAGGGGGCAACTTTTGACCGGGACGACGATCCGAAATTCGTGTCGTTTGAAGTTCAGCCGAATCGCGGCTCGATACCTCGTCGCGGCGAACAACAACTGAAAGCCGTTGCCCGGTATTCTGATAACTCAGCCCGGGATGTGACTGATTTGGCGCTGTACGAAGCTAACGACCGGGCCATGGCCGACGTGTCAGATCGGGGACTGGTCAAAGTTCTCGACATTTCGGGAAATGTCGCCGTCATGGTCCGTTACCAGGGCCGTGTGGCCGTATTTAGCGCTTCGGTGCCGCTGGGCGCCCCGGTTGATCAACTGCCCCCGTCCAAAAACTTCATTGACGAACTGGTTTTTGCCAACCTGAAAGAAATCGGAGTTCCGCCGTCGCCTGTCTGTAACGATGCAACGTTCCTTCGACGCGCGACACTCGATATCGCAGGCCGCCTCCCCTCGATCGAGGAAGCAACTGCGTTTCTAAACAGCTCGGATATCGACAAACGTGATCGGGTCATCGACAGACTTTTGCGTAGCCCCGACTATGCCGACTATTTTGCCGGCAAATGGACAGCCCTTCTGAAAAATCGACGAGACGATACCAGCGATATCGTCTCGAATTTCGCATTTCATGCCTGGGTTCGTGACAGTTTACTCGCCAACAAACCGTACGATCAATTTGTTCGCGAGCTTTTGGCGGCGACAGGAACAGTGATCGGAAATCCGCCCGTCGCATGGTACAAGCGAGTCAAAGAACCGAAACAGCAGATCGAGGATGTTGCGCAACTTTTCCTCGGTGTCAGGATGCAATGTGCCCAGTGCCACCATCACCCTTTCGAGAAATGGAGCCAGGATGATTACTATTCACTGGCGGCATTTTTTGGTCAGGTCGGTCGAAAACCGTCTCCCACACGGGGCGAAGACATGATCTACCACAAGCGAGGAATCGCTGTGGCGACGAACGTGAAATCGGGTCGGTCACTCAAACCTGCGGCACTGGGTGACCCGATGCCCGATATTGTGGCCGACGAAGACCCGCGTTTGAAACTTGCTGACTGGATGAGTTCCCCACATAACCCGTTCTTCGCCAAATCACTCGTGAATCGCTATTGGAAGCACTTCTTTCAGCGGGGTCTGATCGAGCCGGAAGACGACATACGCGACACGAACCCGCCGACGAATCCGGTTTTGCTGAGTGCCCTGGAAAAGCACTTTATTGCCGGTCACTTTG
>JANXOO010000520.1 GCA_025353525.1 Schlesneria sp.
TCCATGAACAGTTCCGGAAGCTCCTGATAGTGGATCGGATTGTAGACGGCCAGACTGCGGATACCACGGGCTCGCTCGGGCGGGTTGTTGCGTCGGCCTGACAGAACGGCGTTGACCGGCATATGAACGGGCAATCGGGCCGGAATGGCTCGCCAGAACCGGGTTCCCATCTCGGCCACGTAGCGATCCATCGGCTTGACGAGATCCGGACGATCTTGAAGGTATCGAGGATTCTTTGACGGGATACCGCCAACACGACGGGGATTATCTGAACAGACGATGTATCCCCGATCGGCTTTCAGAACCGACTCCAGAAGCTTCTTCATCGGCGCTGTGAATGCATCGAAGTCGACAACTTTCGTCATCATGTCTTCAACATCCGAACGCGTCAGCGGCTCAAAGTTCGAAATGAAATTGACACCCTCGCGCGCCAGATCTGCTTCCGCCTGCTTGTCGAACCCCCGATGGATTGCATCATCCGGTCGTTGAAACAATCGCGATTCACAGTTTGCCACAAATTTCATGCTGGCTTCGGCGAAAACCGGTTGCGACGAGGGTCCATCGAACGTAGCCGATCCAGGTGGAGAACCTGTTCCGGACGCCAGGGGCGCGGTTTGCAAGTTGGCCGCCGGACCTTCGTCTGCCAGGTGCAACAGCCATTTCCGGGGAACGACGACCGACGCGCTGATGTCGTCTTCGTTCTGGACTTTCGAGGCAGCGGCAAAATCCTGCCGCACCTTGAACGTGCGCCAACCGTGGTCGCCCGACAGGCCGACACGAAGATACGTTCCGACGATTTGCCGATCGTGAAGTTTCAATTCGTGGCCGGGGCTGCCATTCACAAAATCGACGCTGAAATGGCGTCGCCAATCCTCGCCCCACGCCGGGTTGTAAAAACGCTTGATCGCATATACCAAGGCATAAACGTGGCCTGGAATCGCGGCCAGCCACGTATTATACGTCTCGGTATAATCCTCCGAAGGAGTCAGCAACTTGATGACACTTCCCAAAGATCGCTTCGGGTTCAGAATTGCGCGACTTGGGTGAACAGCGTAATTCTGCGCCTCGTGCATCGCCGGAATCCAGCGGTCTGAATAGTCCTTGTCGAAAATTTTCTGAACATGCCCGAGGTCTTCTACGATATCCGAGACAAAGACCGATCCGTACTGCATGTAATCGACCAGCGACTTGCTGATTTCACTCTT
>JANXOO010000526.1 GCA_025353525.1 Schlesneria sp.
TTCCAGCGCCCGTTTGGCTGCTACCATTCCCAATAACTGCGATGTGTCAATCGCTTCGAGATTGTTTGGCGAAATGCCGAATTCCAGCGGATCGAAAGGGAGAGGATCCAGAAAACCGCCGCGACGGGCGTACGTCATATCGGCCATCTTCTGATTGGAATCGAAGTAGTCATCGGGGTTCCAGTGTGACAAGGGAACCTCGGTGATGGCATCGACGCCGTTCCGGATATTCGACCAGAATTCTTCGGTATTCGTCGCCTTGGGAAAGAGCGCGCTGATCCCGACAATGGCTAACGGAGGTTGGGTCGGCAGGGGCCCGGTTGTTTTGTCTGTTGGATTCATGATTCCATTATTTCGTGAGACATTTCAATCGGCACGACGTTTCTTGCGTCTGCAGGAACGTCAAATCCCTGACTCCGCAGGACATTCACGCGTTGCATGACGCACGCACCGTAAAGAAG
Organism: Schlesneria sp.; assembly: GCA_025353525.1. Taxonomy (GTDB): domain Bacteria; phylum Planctomycetota; class Planctomycetia; order Planctomycetales; family Planctomycetaceae; genus Schlesneria. Next base: position 462 of record JANXOO010000526.1, read on the forward strand.
ATTATAGGCGACCGTCGCGACGCGGCGGTTTTCCGGTCGTGACAGAAATGTACCGCGCGTCCATTCGTTGAAGGCACCCATCGCCGGGCCGCACCAGATCTGGTAATCCATTCGCCGCGATGGTTCTCCCGAATTGGCCCAGCGCGATGATTGTCCCAGGTACCAGCGAAAGATCAGCGCCATTTGATGTTTCGGGTCGCGTTCACCTTTCTCGATCTGAGCGGGATCGCGTGTCGAGAAATAGTCAACGGTCTGACGCCAGACATCCTGCAGCGATGTCCGAAACAGATTCTTTTCCAGCCATTCTCGTTCGGCCGTCGGGATATCCGCGATCCCTTTGAAATTGCGGTATGTTTCGTAAAGTTTCGCCGCTCGCATCGGAAACATTGTTCCACGTTTGAGCACTTGTACTTTCACGCCCATCTCGAACATGTCAGCACATGGGCACATTGTTACGTCTGCCTGCTCGGCGTCCGCGAGCATCTGACGGACTGCGTCGCACGTTCCCGATTCGACACATGCCTGCTGTACCGAACCGACCAGGACGTAAGCGGCACCCATCGAAAATGCGGCGGCGGCGGAGGCCGGTGTCGAAATCCCGCCCGCCGCCCCGACTCGCAATGGTTGAACGAACCGGTATTGGGCGGCGGCTCGATCTCGAAGTGCGAGAATGGTCGGGATCAGTGTCAGCGCGGGCCGATTGTCGGTGTGTCCTCCCGAATCAGCCTCGGCGGTAATATCCTGAGCCACTGGAACATGCTCGGCCAGTCGTGCCTGATCGGCAGTGATCGCTCCCTGTTCGACCAGTTGAGACAGAATTTTTGCCGGGGCCGGAGCGAAGAATTTTGATCCGACCTCGATCCGCGAGACTTTGGCCATCACCCGATTCGGTGTGCAAATTTCACCGCCAGGCAATCGGTGAATTCCATGCAGACGATACCGAACGACATGAGGTGTCAAATCAAGATACGCCGAGGCTTCAACCAGACGAACGTGTCGCCGCAAATACAAGTCGACGACCCCTCGCTCCAAGGTCTGTTCGTTGGGGCTGTGGATCAGATTGAAGCCGTACGGTTGAAGGTTGCTGACACCGTTTGGCGAACGTGAGTCGGTCGACAGTTTTTCAAGCCGATCAATGGCTGCTTCGATTCGTGACAGTCCGAGTCCTGCGGCTCCGAAAAAGCCAAGCATCCCGTGGCGGGCCATTTCTTCGACGATTCGTTCAGAACCGATTCCTGCCGCCATCGCCCCCGACACATACGCATGCTTCAATCCGTGATCACGTCGGAACGATTCGTCACCCAGCATTTCAGGTCGGACAGGAGGAACCATACCGACAATCGGATATGACAATGATCCCTGGTCCATCGAGCCCGTGGTCGCAACTCCGCCAAAAGCAAGGCCAGGACCGCGAGGCGTTCGGACAATCAATAACGGCTTTGAGACTTCGCGAATCGAGAGGGATACGTCATCGGATTCGACCGCAAGCGTACCGCCGTGGGAAGACCACGAACCGAACGGTGACTGGACAGAAGAATTCATTGTGGAATCAAAAATCATTGATGCGACAGTGCCGTGAAATTTAACACGAGTATAGAAGTCTGCGTGACCAGTTGCACGCCGGAAAGGAGTTTTTGCCGAATACGGGGCATACATACTCTACGAAAAATGATCCGGTTTTTCCTGTCCTGCCGATCACCCTGCGAGATATCGATTGGACGCCCGTCCAGATGACGCGTAGAATCGTCGCGTTGGCCGACGTGTTTGCCTGAGTTCCCGAGACGGGGTTTGTAACATGGTTGAGTTCGCTCGGTTAGTGCGACGGGTCGCGATTTGCCTCGCTGTTATTTCTTCCGGGTTTGGCACGCTCCGTGGCGACGATTCAGTTCCCGAATCCACTTTAAAATTGTCGGGCGACAAGTCGGTACAGGATTTGGCGGCGATTGTGAAAAAGTCTGTTGTCGTTGTGACGTTTAACGGGCGCGACGGTCAAAAACAGGGGCTGGGTGCGGGTTTCATCATCCGGGAAGACGGTCTGATTGCCACCAATTTGCACGTCATCGGCGAAGCACGACCGATTCGCGTTGAATTGCACGACGGACGAAAATTTGATGTCGCTTCGGTTTATGCGACCGAACGATCACAAGATCTTGCCATTCTGAAAATCGAAGCACGCGACCTGCCCGCACTTCCATTGGGAAATTCCGATGAACTGTCCGAAGGGCAACCAGTGATGGCGATCGGCAATCCGCTTGGACTGGAACGAAGCGTTGTCAGCGGTGTTCTTTCAGGGCGCCGCGAGATTGAAGGGCGTACAATGCTGCAGATCGCACTTCCGATCGAGCGAGGAAACAGCGGCGGTCCGCTTCTTGATCTTCAGGGCCGGGTTCAGGGGTTGCTGACGCTGAAGTCGCTGATGACCAAAAATCTGGGTTTCGCCATCGCCATCAATTCGCTGAAGCCGTTGCTCGAAAAACCGAACCCGGTCCCCATGAGTCGCTGGCTGACGATCGGTGCCCTGGATCCCGATATCTGGAGCGTTCTACCCGGCGGTCGCTGGCGGCAACGAGCGGGCCTGATCTCTGTCGATGGCACCGGCGGCGGGTTTGGAGGACGAGCGCTGTGCCTCGCGAACGAGCAAACGCCAGACGCGCCGTTCGAGGCGGCTGTCCAGGTAAGATTCACCCCCGGAGATGGTGCCGCAGGGATCGTCTTTCATGCTGACGGTGGCGACAAACACTATGGCTTTTATCCGACGAACGGCAAGCTTCGACTGAGCCGATTCGATGGCCCCGACGTTTATTCATGGGCCGTGCTACGAGAAACCGCTTCAGCGGCCCTGAAAAAAGAGGGCTGGAATGCTTTGAAAGTCCGTGTCGAGTCCGAGCGAATCCTGTGTTACCTGAACGGAAAACTCATCTTCGACGTGTCGGACAAAACATACAAATCGGGAAAAGTCGGTCTCTGCAAATTTCGACAGACCGAGGCTGAGTTCAAGGAGTTTCGAGTTGCACCGAAACTGGCCGAAACCGGACATTCTGACGAATTGCCAAGTCGTGTCGCCAAGACCGTCGAAGGGCTGACACTTGATGATGCGTCTGCATCAGAGGCCTTTCAAACGCTCGCGACAGAAGACACTGGCGTTGTCGACCTGTTGGAAGAACAGGCGAAGCAGTTTGAAAAGCGTGCCGCCCGGGTTCGCCGAATTGCATCTGATATCCATGCGATCAAAACATTGACTGAATTCAACGTAACGGTGAACGCCAATACGGTCGACCTGCTTCGAGGCGCTCTGCTGATTTCCAGACTGGACAATCCGGAACTGAACATCGACGAATACGTTCGCGATGTCCAGCGGCACGCCCGACGAATCAAGGCATCGGTGCCTGCTGATGCCAGTGAATCCGACCGATTCGTCGCCTTGAATCGATATTTGTTTGAAGAACAGGGGTTTCACGGCAGTCGCACCGACTACGACAATCGATCGAACTGTTACGTCAATGAAGTTCTGGATGACCGCGAAGGGAAGCCGATCGCACTCTCGGTACTCTACATCGAAATTGCGAGACATGTCGGGCTGAACGTCGTCGGTGTCGGAATGCCGCACCATTTCCTGGCGAGACATGAACCAAAAACAGGGGCCGGGCAACTCGTCGACGTTTTTGATCGTGGGCGATTGTTAACGGCGGAAGACGCGCAAGCGAAATATGAAGAACTGGGTGATTCAAAGTGGCAAGAATCCTTTCTGGATTCAACACCGCCAAAGGCGACCCTCGAACGAATTCTGCGGAACCTTCTGAACGCTGCGATCGAGGGACGGGAAATCGAGCGGTTATTGCGGTACACAGACGCCGTTCTGGTACTCAACCCGAATTCCGGGCAAGACCACCTGTTTCGAGGGATTCTCTGCTATCAGACCGAACGCCTGGAGCAAGCTCGGGCCGAGATAGAATGGCTAATGAGCCACGAATCGAATATCAATCAACAGAGCATCAATGACCTGGATCGAGCAATCAGAGACGCTCAGAAATAGGCAGCTTCGGTACTGGCCAACGTGGCAAATGGTACGAATCGGTCGACAGCCAGCGACCTGACGGGGCCGAATGTCTGGATTGCAATACCGGTTTGCGAAATCGTCCGCCCAGCTTCCAGACCCACCCCCATCAGAGGCAATTTAGTCCTGACCTTTTCGCCTGCGTTAACTCATCAGCATCGCCTCGGCTTCATGCTCGGCCTTATCCATCAAAGCTGCAGATATTTCCGCAAATTGAACGTTGAATTTGCTATTACCGTACTGGGCTAGCGCAGGCAGGAACGGGTTGCTGGCCGGATCATAATTCGAACTTTCGTGAAAACGTTGCAAATGATTGGCCATATGATCAGCGACCGCGACCAACGCTGTTAACTTCGGGAATCTGTGCGCCATTTCCGGGTCGTGGTGAAATAAGACCACCTCTTGTAACGGTTCAGGCAACTGCTGAGAGACTGCATAATACGCACCCAGTCGGCAATGGTCAGTACCGACTGCAATTCTTTCTGCTTTCAGAAGGTCTTTGGATTCATCAAATTCCAGCGTATCGAAAGTGAGGAATTGGTCAGGGACGGTAATGGCCAGCAAAGTGCGGCCAAAATCATGAATCAGGCCGGCGGTGAATTCTTCCCCCATAAATCCGAAGTGAAACAGTTGATTCAAGTGCGTTGACAATAAGGCAGTAATGAACCCATGTTTGACCAGAACTTCGCGAATCGCTTTCTGTCCGAGAGATATTCTCTTCATCATACTGGTGATACTTGCCGACAGAATCAGATTCTGGCATTGCGCAAATCCCAGCCGCAAAACGGCCCGGTGCAGGCTGACGATCGGAGTGACCGGGCTGTACATGGCACTGTTGGCCAGTTTCAGCATGTCGGTCATCAACTTCAAGTCTTGCTCGACAACGTCCGAATATTCCGAAATGGAACAGTCGGGTTTCTCAGTGACCCGCATGGCTTGAATCGCGACGGACGGCAGCATTTGCAGTTCAGACGATCTCCGTTTCAGCTCTGCAATCAATGCTGGCGGTGGCAAGAAAAGATCAGGGGATGCCAAATCATTTGCCATAAACGCATTCCATTCAAATCAGCCCACACCATCCGCTCTTTTTCACGAGACCGTTGGGCGTTGATTAGACCGGTCTGACACAATTCCCGCAAGCGAGTTCCCGGTCACCGCGAGACACTCAAATTCGTCGTTCGATGGCGAGGTTTCCGGACAGCAACCCAAAACGGCTCGCGATACAGGACATCGCAATGTCCGCACCTGACGAGGCGGTACAGAAATGTGATCCAACGAAATTTTGCCTGGCCGGTTCGGCGTGGGTCCGAACATCTGCAATAGGGGCATGGCATTTGAATACTCCTTACGCCGTCTCTCCGGCTCACTCGCTCCATCGTCGCCACGCAGGATCATAGGCGATCTTATTGCGAATTTGAACCCTCAAATCGATTTACTTCAGGGATCACGAATTCGCAAGTAAATGATTCGCCCGCCTTCACGCTGTCGGGTTTGAGCAAACCGATTTCGGTCATTTGTGAAACCAGCGTCTGCCATCGCCCGGCGGACATTTCGCCAAAGCGACTTTCGTCAAATCTCTCCGGCAAACAGAGCGGTTTCAATTCCCGAGCCCCGAATGCCAGGATTTCGACACCCATTTCTGCGTTGTCTTTGTGAATCCGGACATTTGTTTCTGCGGGTTCGGCGAGGTACTTCTTCCAGCCTCGGATTGAGGCTCGCGTCATTTTGGCAACAACATCCGCTCGTTTTCCGATCATCTCGCGCCGCGTCAGCAAGACACTCGTGTAGGTGTTGAAGCCGATGCCTGACAACATCAGACACTGGGGATCACTTTCCTTTCCCGAAGCCAAAAACGGCTCGCTGAAACTGTAGGCCTGCTGCCCATAGTCAGTTTCTTCCAGAAACGGAACAATGCTTCCGCCGTACTGGACGACCTGAATGTGATCGAGGTTGACTTTCTTTTTAAGCCACTGGGTAAAGGGTTGACCCGGATTGATGGCAAGAGTGAATTTCTTCGTCCCGGCGAGGTCTTCGAGTCGGTTCAGGCCGCTTTTCCTGTGAACCATGATACATCGCGGACTGTCCTGGATCGGAGCCATCACGGCAACCACATCGGCCTGTTGGGCTCTCAGAAGCAATACCTTGTCGGCATTGTCGACTCCAAAATCGTATTTTCCATCCGCAACAAGCGGGATCACGGGAGCTTTGGGGCCACCGGGTATGATCGTCACGTTCAGTCCTTCGTCCGCGAAGTACCCGTGAACAAGTGCCGCGTAGAATCCGCCGTGTTCCGCTTCTGCTCGCCAATTCAGCGCGAGTGACACATCGACGGACCTGGGGGTTGTCGACGCGCCAGGTTCCGTCGATGTACCAGGTATTGGCGAATCAGGCTGACACCCAATGAATCCGATTAAAAAAAGGAGCAGGCTGCATCGACGTGTGCTCATGGACGTTCCCTGTTCTAGCGACGGTGCTCGACGGGGCCATCGTACCATCGTCGAAGAATTGTGGCACTGATCAGGTTGATCAATCCGAAAATTGCGATTCCGAATAACGTCGATGTTAAAATCGCGGCGAACAATCGGTCTGTTTCCGAACTGTTGATCGTCGTTTCAATCAGGATGCCCAACCCGAACCGTTCCGAGCCATATCCGACAAAGTATTCGCCGACGATCGCTCCTACAACGGCCAGTCCGCTCGATGTTCGGGCTCCCGCCAGAATTCCGGGAACGGCACTCGGGAAACGCAATTTGATCAGTGTCTGCCACCGCGACGCGTTATTCAAACGAAAGAGATCGAGTAAATCAGGATCGATTTCAAGCAACCCCTGCGTTCCATTGGAAAGGATCGGAAAGAGGCTGAGGATCGCTGCAACCAGCACCACACTCTGATATCCATAACCGCACCAGCGAACGATCAACGGTGCGATCGCCACGACCGGAACAGTTTGCAAAAAAATAAAATAAGGATAGGCACTCGCTCGAATCATTCGCGACTGCGCAAATACAAACGCGATCAACGTTCCAAGCACGAGACTGATCCCAAAGCCGCAAAGCGCCGCCGACCCGGTATAGACGATGGCTCTGCCGAGTATCGGAGCGTCAGCACCCATTGCCTGCCAGACTGCCAGTGGATGCGGAAACACGTAGGGTTTCAGCCGAAACCACGTCACGGCAAAGTGCCAGGAAATTACGACGATTCCGAACAGAATCACCGGTGGAAGCACGGTTGTGACGAATGCGGAGAACAGTGTTCGCCTTGTCATCGAGCTGCCTCCCTGAGTCGCAGACTCAGTTCGCCGCAAAGTCGGGCGAATTCGGGATCGGCCCGCAGTCCAGGTTCGCGCGGATATGAAAACGGAATCGGGATCTCGGCGACAATCGTCCCAGGTCGCTTGTTCATCACAAGAACCCGCTGCGACAGAAAAACCGCTTCCGCGACGTTGTGGGTCACGAAGAGGCTCGTCCAATGATGCTGCATCCAGATCCGGACGAGGTCTTCGTTGAGTTGCTGTCGCAAGACATCGTCGAGTGCAGCGAACGGTTCGTCCATCAGCAACACATCGGGCAATGTCACCAGTGCCCGTGCCAGGGAGACTCGCATGCGCATCCCCCCCGACAAATTGCGGGGCCGTTTTTTTGCATCGTCCTTTGTGAGTCCGATTAACTGCAGTGATTTCACGATTCTTTCAGCGTGTTCTCGCGACGGTACTTTTTGTAGTTCCAGCGGAAGCCGGATGTTGTCAGCAACCGTTCGCCATGGCAGCAAATTCGGCTCCTGAAAAACGAACGCCACGCGGCGCTTGCCGCGCCGCGCGATCGACGGAGCCATTCCGTGCATGGTCAGCGTCCCTGCGGCGGGGGACATCAATCCGGCGACAAGTCTCAGAAATGTCGATTTGCCGCAGCCCGACGGACCCAGCAAAGCGACGAATTCCCCCTCGCGGATGCGACACGAAACGTCGGCCAGGACTGGACGAGCCGTTCCGAACGACATCCCGACGCTACTCGCTTCAATCAGTGTTGATTCAATGTTTGCCACGCTGTCATTCTACTGCCTCAAGCCGGAAACAGCCTGTCACAAGGAGGGTGAAAACGCCGTTGTGATCCATAAGTCCAGCGCCCGGAACGTTTTTGGACCCGAAACAAGGACGTGTTTTTTTGCCCCCTCAAAAAGGTGCGATACAAAGAGGCGCGGAGGCGGTGGAGAGCCAGTAGCGCCAGCAATTGGTTTCTGTCAGAAAAATCTCGACAAATTCAAAATCCGCCCCGTTTCAAACGGTTTCCCGTGACCTCACGTCATTCCCTCCGGCAATTCCGATGGAGGTATTTTTATTCAGTCCAGTATTGCAATCGGCCATCAATGGTGGCGAAAAGGACGAACGCCGCAATCGACAATGTGATGATCGTGATTGCGAAACTCGCAAGAGGATCCTGGCTGGCCCAAATTACGCCGAGAAATCCAATGATGAAGAGCGAGGAAGTGCCACTGATCGCCCCAGCCCACCTGTTCTTCAGATTGAATTGATTCACGATTGAAATCTGAATCATCAGCATGCCAACCAGCAGGCCGATTGAAGCAACCATCAACATCGAATTGCAGTTTTCGCGCAGGCTGGCAGC
>JANXOO010000793.1 GCA_025353525.1 Schlesneria sp.
CGGTTCTGAGGGAGGGGGAGCCGAAATCAATCGGTTCTCCCTACCCCTATCTTTCTTTGATCGCCGATTGCGGGCCAATCGCGGGTTGGTTGACGTTCCGGTAATAGGTTAGTCCACTGCCTCTGGTTTTCGTCGAAACGCTGACAAAGGACGAAGGGGACACAGCTTTTTATAGAAGTCAATTGGAAATTTGCATTGGGGTTGTATTAATGGATTGAGTGGAATTTGTTGGCGTGTGGAGGAACGAATCATGGCTCGACTCGCTCGGGTTGAAGTGTTTTCACCAGACGAAGTTGCGATCGTTCATGTCATGAATCGGGTCGTTCGCCGGTGTTTTCTGTTTGGTATCGATCCCGTGTCGCGAAAGAACTTCGATCACCGCAAGATCTGGATCGAAGATCAGTTGCGAGTCCAGGCCGCCTGCTTTGGCATTGACGTGCTGGGGTTTGCGATTTTGTCGAATCATTTTCACCTGATCCTGAGGTCTCGACCTGACTGCGTCGAGAAATGGGATGACACCGAAGTCGCCAGGAGGTGGCTGATGCTTTGCCCTGTTCGCAAAGATCAGCAGGGGCATGCCGCAAAGCCAAACGATGTGGAACTCAACTCAATTCGTAACGACAAGGATCGCGTGCAGACGATTCGATCTCGCCTGAGCGATGTCTTGTGGTGGATGAGGCTGTTGTGTCAACAGATTGCCGTGCGAGCCAATAAAGAGGACAAGGAAGTCGGCCGATTCTTCCAAAGTCGATATCGGGCCGTACGACTTCTGGATGAGCAGGCACTGGTCGCTTGCGCCGCGTACGTCGATTTGAACCCGATTCGCGCAACAATGTCCGAAACACTTGAAGCCAGCGATTTCACGTCTGTTCAACGCCGAATTCAAAGTGTGCAAGCAGCCGACTCACCTGCCACTGCCGTTTCAATACCTTCAGAGGAATCGGTTGCAACCAAGGCGGTCGCGGCATCGACCAGAAGCGGTGAATCAAATCCCGTGAACCCTGTGGATGTGAGCCCTGTGGCAGCGAACTCTGTGATGGCGAACTCTGTGATGGCGAACTCTGTGATGGCGAACTCTGTGATGGCGAACGCCGATCAGTTTCTGGCACCGGTGGAATTGAATCAGCGGACGGGAAAAACGGGTGCCGTTCTGAATCAGGAAGGGACGCGATGCAGTGACAAAGGGTTTCTGGCGATGTCGCTCGATGACTACGTCAAACTGTTGGATTGGACGGGTCGGCAGATTGTACGAGGAAAGAAAGGCCGGATTCCAAAGTCGGTCGAGCCGATTCTTCAGCGACTGAAACTTGATCGCCATTCCTGGTGCGAGTTTGTCAGCAAGTTTGGAAAGCGATTCTTCCATGTCGCAGGCGAGCCCACGACGATCGAGCCCACGACAATCGACGCCACGACCAGTCGACGCCACGACCAGTCGCCGGAGTCAACACCGGTACTACATCCCCAGTGAGACTCGCATTCTCTCCAGCGAGATCAAACCCCGTCGCGCCACTCCCGCCTGACGAATTGCGGTTTGTTCTCTCTTCTTCAAAATCCGATTGTTCATATCGCGGCTCGCGAAATCACAGGTCCTCGTTGCGTGATTGCCTTGTTAATCCGATCGATTTGCCCGACCGTCAATTTCCAGTTCAAGGTCGCTGCATTTTCGCGGATTTGTTCCGGCCGCTTTGCGCCGCACAGGGCGACAGTGATCCCCGTTCGCTGGATTGTCCAGTTCAGAACGACTTCGGCCACGGTCACGCCACATTCGGTTGCGACAATTCGCAATCCGTCCAGAAAATCCTGATTCTTTTCCCATTCTTCACCCGAAAACATCGGATACTTTCGGCGGCCATCTTTGGGGTTGAACTGATGCGTCCGCGATAATTTTCCCGCCAGCAAGCCTTTCATCAGTGGCCAGTACACGATCGCAGAAACACCGTTAGCGATGCACCATGGCAATTGCGACGATTCAATGTCACGTTGCAGCATGTTGAAGTGCGGCTGGTAAGCCGAGATCGGGCAGAATGCACGAAATTCGACAAGTTGTTCAAGGTTGAAGTTTGAAACACCGACACTGCGGATCTTTCCCGTTTTGAGTAACGAATTCATCGCCGTAGCGGTCTCGGCAAGCGGAGTCGCCGGGTCGGGGGCGTGCAGATAATACAGATCGATCCTGTCTGTTCCCAGCCGGGCAAGGCTTTCATCGCACTCGCGGAAAATGGTGACTGGTCGGGCATCGCGAGCCTGAGCGGTTCCTTCGTAATGAATCCCGCACTTGGTTGCAATCACCAAATGATCGCGGCGATGTCCGAGTGCCCGTCCGATCATTTTTTCACTTTCGCCGTGGTATCCGTAACAGTACGCAGTGTCGAAGAAATTCAGTCCGCTGTCCGCCGCCGTTTCCAGCGTCGCGAGACTTTGCTCTTCAGTCACATCGACGCTCGTAATTCCGGCGATCGGCCAGCATCCCATCGCAAGCGGCGTCACGTGAATTCCCGTACGGCCAATTTCACGAAGTGGAAATATCATTAAAGTGACTCTTCGAAGGGGCGGATTCCGAAA
>JANXOO010000549.1 GCA_025353525.1 Schlesneria sp.
CTCGTGAATAATCTGGATGTGCAGCGATTCGTAAACGCCATACCCCGCCGCCAGGCCGAGAACGATCGATAAGAGTCCCCGCAGAATGTAAGCATGAGAGCCCGCCACCCTCTTGATCACGCGGTTCAGCAGACCCACCAGACCTTGCTGCTCTGCGTCCCTGGTAAGCGGTTTTAAAATCATCGCGCACAGGACGGGCGTCAGCGTCAGCGCCACCACACCCGAGAGCACAATGGACATCGCCATCGTCAAAGCGAATTCGCGATAGAAAACACCGACGGGACCGGGCACAAAAGTCACCGGAATAAACACCGATGTCATCACCAGCGTAATCGCGATGATCGCGCCGCTGATTTCAGTCACCACCTCTTTGGTCGCGGCGTAAGGGGAAAGATGTTTCTCGTGCATCTTGGCATGCACCGCCTCGACGACCACGATCGCGTCATCCACGACGACACCGATTGCCAGTACTAACGCGAAGAGCGTGATCAGGTTCACCGACATTCCGAACATTTTCATGAAGAAGAAGGTTCCAATCAGTGAGACGGGAACTGCCAGCGTCGGGATCAGCGTGCTGCGGATGTCTCCCAGGAAGAGAAAGACCACCAGCGACACCAGCACAAACGCTTCGAACAGAGTGTGCAACACTTTCTCGATCGAGGCGTCCAGGAAGTTGGAAACGTCGTAACTGATCGCATAGTCCATCTCCGGAGGAAATATTTCACCCTTGAAGCCCTTGAGCTTTTCCTTGACTTCCCTGATGACCGCTGCCGCATTCGAACCGGGGATCTGCTTGAGGACGATCGAGGCGGAAGGATAACCGTCAATGTCCGAATACAAGTCATAGAACGCCGAGCCAAGTCGGACTTTGGCGACATCCTTGAGCCGCAGGATTTCCCCCTTCGGGTTGGACCGCAAGATAATATTTTCGTATTGCTCAGGCTTGTTGTAGCGTCCAACCCAGGTCAAGACATACTCGATCGATTGCGATGTCGTCCCTGTCGCCTGACCGAGTCGACCTGGCGAACCGATAATGCTCTGTCTTTTGATCGCCTCCATCACGTCGGCCGACGAGACGGAATAGGCTCTCATCCGGTCGAGATCCAGTTCAACGCGCATGGCATATGCCCGGTTGCCCAGGATCTGGGCCCGGCCAACGCCGTGGGTCCGCTGAATTTCCGGCAAGAGATTGGAACTGACGAAGTTGTACAGGAAATTTTGATCGACGTTGGGGTCTTTACTGTAGATGTTCACATACATCAGCATGCTCGTCATGTTCTGCATGACGATGATCCCCTCCCGCTCTACAATGGGCGGAAGCTGGTTCTTCACCATCTGGATCCGGTTGTTGACGTTCAGGACCGCCACATTCGGATCTGTACCCGGCTCGAACGTGATCATGATTGCCGCCTCGCCCGCACTGGTGGCGGCAGAAGTCATGTACCGCATATCCGGAACGCCGTTAATCGCGCGTTCCAGAATCACCAGGGTCGAGTCCACCAGAATTCTGGCACTGGCGCCGGGAAACGACACAGCGACCACAACGCTCGGCGGCGCGACATCGGGGAACTGCGAAATCGGCAGCGAGATGATTGCCAACCCTCCCATAAGGAGAATCAGCATTGAGATCACAATTGCCAACACCGGCCGGTGCAAGAATACTGAGAACATGAATTAAGGGTTACCTCTTGCAAGTGGTGCGTCGGACGACCTACTCCGCGTGAAACTTCAACTTCCCAAGAACTTCTTCAGGAGCCTTGAATTCGTATTCAATCTGATCGCCATCGCGCACCTGGCGAATCCCTTCGAGTATGATCTTGTCACTGGTTTCGAGTCCCGTTTCGATTATAAAAACATCGTCGTGGACGTTCGCCGCAATAGTAATATCCCGCTGATGAACGATGTTGTCCTCGCCGACAACAAACGCATATCGCTTGGCGAGAATTTCGAAGGTCGCACGCTGTGGAATGACGACCGCGTCTTTAATTGTCGTGCGAATCAAAATGGTTCCCGTCTGGCCGTTGCGCAGCAGGCTAGTGGGATTCGAGAAGTCGGCCCGGAAAGGAATGTTCCCGGTCATATTGTTAAAATCGGCCTCAATCGCCCCGATCTTGCCAGCCTGCGGGAAGATCTGGCCGTTCGCCAGCTTCAGGTCGATTTTCAGGTGTTGCGACTCGCCCTGCTCGTTGTCAAGTTCCGCTTTGTATTTGAGATAGCCCTTTTCAGGCACGTTGAAGTAGACCCACATCACACTGTTGTCGGAAAACGTCGTGAGCACGTCTCCCTCTTCGATCAGACTCCCTAACTGGGTGCGTTGGCGGTCAACGATGCCATCAAAAGGAGCCTTGATGCTCGCGAAGCTTAATTCGGCTTTCGCCAGCATCACTTTGGCCTGAGCCTTAGCCAGCTCGGCCTTCTTGATCGCGATCTCTTGAGGTGATACAATCCCTTTCTGACTCAGGTTTTGCGCATTATTCAGCTCAATCTGGATTCGATTGGCCTCGGCGGCTTCCGATTCCAGGCGGGCTTGATAAAGGGTGGGAACAATCTGAAACATCAGATCCCCCTTCTTCACCATCTGCCCCTCCTTGACGCCGATTTCCTGAAGATACCCTCCCTCAAGGGAACGAATCTCGATGTGCATACACGAGTGAATCTGGCAGACGTACGGCTGTGAATTGATCACATCTTTTTTCAGGGGACTGGTGACAATAATTTTGTAGGCGTGGTGTCCGGATTTGCCTGGTGATGCCGCGTGGGATGCTCCACGGGATTCTTCATGCGAATCGGCATTCGATGTGCAGCCAGAAAGGGTCAGGGAAATGATCGCTGAGACAAGGAAAGCGGTCGCAACGATTTTCATTGTGCTCATTGAATACCTATCGGTCCAGAATTCTTACGGAAAGCCCAGACTTATTGGCGAGGAGTGAATCGAAAGTCCGTGAATCGTGTCACGGGGAACGCAGTGGCGGGAAACGATCCGGCAAGACTGGGAATTGTCGCAAAATTTTAATGCAATGGAAAGCGAAAGAATGAGTATTCCCTGAAGTATGACGGATTTGTCAGCACTTAAAATATTGAATACGGTGGTCCTTGGAGACCATTTCATTCGCGGAACGGGATTGATACTTCGCG
>JANXOO010000550.1 GCA_025353525.1 Schlesneria sp.
ACCTCAGTCCGGACCGCGAGCAGTATAACTCTCGACGGACTCAGGCGCAGTCGCCTGGATCCCGTCATCTTCTTGCTCTTCGACATCGTCGTCATAGACGAACGGATCGACCGTCCAGGGCAGATGAGGGTTGAACACGTCGCCATCGCGCAATTTCCATGCCCACGTGTTGGTGCCGGGAATGCGCCACGCGATCCCCTTCAACCCGTAGAACGCGCGTCGCAATGTTCGATCACTAAATCCCATAAATTCCGACGACGCCTTGATATTTTTGAATTCGAAAACTTCCGTTCGCATGTACTCACGCAGCCAGGACATCGCCCGCGCCAACTCGCTGAATTCCTGCTCAAACAAGGGGAGTCGCACTCGCTCATGTGTCTCCCTCTGAAACCGCTCGGCATTCATCCAGATCGGCCGCGAGTCCCATTGAACGCAACCATCGTTGAGCACGAAGGACCGACCCGGTGTTTTCTCAACCAGATTGTTTTTGACGGGCAGCATGAGGCGGCGTTCCGGTCGATCAGGATCACGACCGATCCACCACGCCGATTGAGCTGTCGACTCGAGCGACTGAATGCGACAAGTCGCACGGAACCGCGACATTGCAGGACAGTTCACCACCAGCAAAATGGCGACTTCCGTGGCTGCCGCAATGCTTGCCAGTTGTTGCATCGTCGAAACGAAATCTGCCACATCGGATCGGTCATGAAACGATTCCAGCAGGAACGGATCAACGACGACCAATCGCAACGGCGACCCTGCTGCCTTTCGCCTTTCAATTTCCTGTTCCAGCAATGGCAGATCGTCCATGAGTTGGAACGTCCAGCAGCAGTCCACTTTGCAATTGCCTTCCTTCGTTCGAACTCCGTGAACGGCATGGATGCGGGACATCACGGCTCCCGCCGCCACCAGCCGCGGCCGCACAACGTCCGCCATTCCATACTCGGGCGAGATCAACAGCACATCACCTGCGTCGGTGATCGTCGAAGCAGATTGTGCGTTCGACTTTCGCAAGGTCTTCTGATCGCCTCGAGTCACCGCGGCAGCGACATCGAGCGCCACAAACGACTTCCCGATTCCCGTGGGACCGGTCAAAGACGTGACCATTCCCCGAGCCACCAGTTCTCCCCACAACCAAACAACGGGTTGAGCCTCCATATCTCCCAGACAACTCGAGATAATACCTTCCTGCACGTGAGCCAAACGGCTTACATCCCTCAACCGAACGGCCCGCCGAATAATTTTGACGCTATTCGCCGAATCGCCGCCTCCTGCCATTTGGTATCTCCTTGTGCAAGTATACTCCGCGCGGTCTGAATTGAGGCCGCGAAAAACTTCAACGATTCATGGAAAGTGCGTGACCAGCGATGAATCGGCATCGAACGCGGGAACGGACTTTCAAACGAGACCTCATTCTGGACCGCGAGCAGTATAAAACGGTGACTCGACTCAGAGTCAGCAAGTCGGTTTACTTCCGATTGACGTGACATGTGAGCGATTTTATAAACCGGTGGAAGCACCGCGAGCCCA
>JANXOO010000583.1 GCA_025353525.1 Schlesneria sp.
TTGCCATCCCGCTTGCAGGTAGGCCGACCGCATCGCTCGCAATTGCCCTTCCGAATGCGGGGCGAGCAGATTAGCACCGCGATCATTCGATAATCCGATCCCTGCGATGACGCCGTAAATCCTGTCTCCCGCATCGATCGCGTCGTTCAGGCGCTTGAGGACGAACATGCCTGCCCCCTCGCCGACGACCAGCCCGTCAGCATCAGCACTGAGCGGTGCGCAGCGCCCTCGTCTCGAGAGTGCCTTCAATTGAGCGAAACCCATCTGAGTATACTGGCAATCGGGTCGCGACATCCCACCCGCCAGCATCGCATCAGCTCGACCAGCCCGTAATTCTTCGCAGGCATATTTCAAGGCGTAGAGGGACGATGCGCAAGCGGCATCGAGTGTATAAGCGACCCCTCCCAAACCCAGACCCTCGGCAATCAATGCTGCAGGCAAACTGGCTGCAAAACGGTTGAACGGATGCCAGGCCCCGCGCCCGTTTGGCGTTCTGAGGCTGGATTTCAATTCCGCTCGGCGATCTGACGGTAACGGTGCGGCGTCGATCAGTTTTTCCAGAAACGTCCGGCCCAAAACATCGCGACACATGGCAGATGTTGATTCAGTGGGCAGGACGATGTTTCCAAGGATGACTCCCACCCGACCGCAATCGGTCCCCTTCAATCCCCTCGCGTCCCGAATTGCCGCACGCGCCGCATGAAACCCGAGATGAAACAGAGGGTCGAGTTGTTTGAGGAATTTCGAGTCAACATTCAAGCCGGTCGGATCGAGTTGAAACCCTTCGACAAAACAGCCCCAGGTCGAATAAACACGATCGGGGGACGGACCTGCCGGATCGAATGCCGTTTCGGGCGAAAGATACCACCGATCAGGCGGGACGTGACGCCCCGTATCAACGCCGTTCGCAATATTCGCCCAAAACGAATCCAGGTCCGGGGCACCAGGAAAAATTCCCCCCGCACCAACAATGGCAATACGCTGCGAGACATCGACGCTTGAATCGATGCGCGACGGGCGGCTGGCCCATCCAGTCCCATCGGGGTCCAGGTATTCTGTTCGATCGGACAAAGACATCTCAAAAAACTAAAATGGGGACGAAACACGGCAGTGCATTGGTATCTGATTGAGGGCGCCCAATGCGATGACCAGTGAATTGCGCCGGAATTAATGCGACGAACTCACTCGACAACGCTGAAAGCGACCTGGTCAATCCGCCCTGGCAGGTTCTTGCGAGCGGCAACAGCGCCTCGAGATATCATAGTCAACCCGGCTTACCCAAAGCTACGCCGTAATTCTCCAGCGGCAACCCGGAGATGCCAACGGTTGTGCGATCGTTCGTTTTACCAACCAATACGCCAGCCCATGGCCGAGTCACCTGGAGACATCACCACGCTACAAAAAGAATGACTCGTCCGGGGAACCACAGTCTCATGGCGTAACGCAAACCAGGCTTAAGGCTTGAGTACACAGCTGAATCCCTCGCCGACTCTGACGATGTCCGGGATTGGAATGCCTGATCATTTCAGCGGAAATCCCGGACGAAATTGCATTTCGATGAAGCCCAAAACGGGCTGCAGCAATTCGATGAAATATTGAGGCTGATTCGCCAGTCAAATTGAAAGTTCGAATTAACCCCCAAAGCAATTATGCAATTGCTGGCGACGCAGGGGATTTGGTCATCGGCGGGTCGCTTCCGTTTCTATGAAAGATGTCGTCACGCCCTGCTCAACAAGAACTTCGGAGACCCCACGGTAGAGCGGTCATCGGTCACGATCACCGTTCCCGAACGCGTCTCATTTGCACTACTGCCGAACGGATCAATCATTGCCGTCCGTATCATCGTGGTCATCGGCCCGGACTGTCGGGAAGACGAACGCGGCGCGAACGGGGGGTGGCATCACAGAATCAGCCCCTTTGACTGATTTCCAGATAATCTCGTTAAAAACGAGATCGTCAGCGCGATCTTCAATATCGAGATCCAGCTTTTCTGATGCTTCTGCACCCCAGGCCGACGCGAGGTTCTTCTCGTCGAGGTTCGCTCGTGCAGCGCGGTGTACGTACGGTGACAGATCCGGTTTGTCGGTGAACGCGTTCGACATCGGTCGTGCGGCCGCATCGAACTGGCTCA
>JANXOO010000596.1 GCA_025353525.1 Schlesneria sp.
GAATACGTCCGTAAACAACTGCAAGTCCTGAATGCACCAAGCGATACCCAAGACTCCGCCGACGATCGGCAGTATCCACAAAAGGGCTCGTTGTGTGAAGCGCCACATACCTGACAATCGTTCAACAGTTGCGTTTTGAGCCTCGCGGGGCGCCACACTCATTTGTGTTGGAATATCATAACGAGACTTGGATCAATCAAAACCCAAACAGGCGAGTTATTCCGTCTTTAATCCCATTAACCCCATCCACGAACGCGCCGGTCGCATCCATGAACGGATGCGAAATGTTGGGATTGAATCGGGTAAATCCAAAGGCGTTCGGACCAAGCTTAACCGGCGGGCCGTCACCGGTCCAGTAACTGCGTAAAGGGGACACAGCACGTCAAGATGTGAGGGAGTGTGCAGCGTGCAACGGGAACAAAATGCGCAAACGTATTCAGTCGGATCCCTGATGAATTGAACCTCCGTAGCAATTGCCACCCTCGACGGCAGCGACGTGTGCTTTTTCAGCTTTTTCAGTCCCGTCAGGGACGACACGGCGTTTGAGATCGAATCGGCAAACAAATCGGACGGGAACGCCGACGGGTGAATGGTTGTGCCCATATCGTGAAGCCAAAATGTATCGTCCCTAACGGGACTGAACAGACTAATAAAGACCAAGAGAGCGGGCGCTTTTTCCAGAGTCAGCAGCGCTATTGCATTCCGAGCCAAACGCTGGAACTGCTGCAGGATGTGCCAAATTCGGTCAGCGCCTCGGCGTGAGAACGCCGCGATGAATTCATCGGAGTATCGAAGGCCCGCAAATGTTAAATGTATCGCTGATGGTGACGGCGTTGCCGTCCATTGTTGACATTGAGCCCGCGTTCTGAGCCGACCAAGCGCTCGTGATGAACTGCGCATCGCACATTCCTTCGGGTTGCGAATGCTGACCCACGCCTTTGGCGAATCGTTACACTGATAACGGCGTAAGAGGTTCGCCTGCAAGAACTTCGCGTTGACAGCGTTGATTTCTTCGACTAGAAGTCAGTTCGCTTCGACTTGAGGAACGGCGAGATTGACGCATTCGAACATTTTGGCGCTGCGTTCCCGGAATGCCAAAATGATCAAGCCGAATCACCGAAGAAAGCAGAATATGTCGCGAGGAAGTCGGTCGGTCAGCAGTCGGATTTTCCGCATGATCAAGTCGGTACTGGACTTTGCCTGGTGGCCGAGCCTGGTCCGCAGACGACAGTTCCTCGATTC
>JANXOO010000635.1 GCA_025353525.1 Schlesneria sp.
AACCGGACAATCTGATTCCGACCAAAGTTTCGTTCACGTCCAAATCAGGGACAAAAATGGGCGACCCCAGCTATCCGAAAGGTCACGGATTCAAATTCGAAGGTGTCGAAATGGAAGCCATGGTCTACGAAGGGGAAGTCACGATTCGCGGGACACTGACCGTTCCCGAAAAGGCGGGCGGTCAAACGGACGAAATGGAAATTTCCATCGAATATCAGGTATGCAACGACAAGGGATGCCGACCGCCACGGACGATCAAATTGACGGGAAAACTGCCTGTTGCCAAGCGCGGCGAAACAGTCAAATCGATCAACGCCCGCCTGTTCCCCGCTGCCGCGAACGCACCAAAATAAGGCCGGTTGAGTGTATGCCCCATGACGGTTGGTTCCGCCGTGAAGCATTTCCGGATTGGAAAACAAAGCAGTACCAGAATCCAGGCGAGCCGGGCGGCGGAAGCCCTCGGGTTCTTCGGCAATTCGGTCCGAGGGCTTACGCCGCACGGCTCGCCTGTTTCCGTAAATAAAGATTTGAAAAATCCTTCACCGCGTTGCCTTCCGGGATTTTCGGAACGGTCAGAATCGCCCGGGGTGAGGTTTTGCGGCGTGCGGTTTGGTATAGTCCGGGGACAACAGAGAGGCCACATGCACGGGACATCTCTCGCGGCAGAGATTCAACAGCAGAGTTCATCAGCATCGGCAAATCTATGACTGTCATCACGATTACCGACCATCTTAGCGGCTCGACAGCCCGGATCGCGCCAGACCTGGGATTCAATTGCTTCGAGTTCCGCGCGGTTGTCGGCGATCGTATCGTCGACGTGCTCGATTCCGTCCCCGGATTTGAAGAGGGAGGGAAACGCGCCAGCAGCAGCGGAATTCCGATCCTCTTTCCGTTTCCTAACCGGATTCGGGCGGGTCGTTTTTTATGGAACGGTCGCGAATATGTCCTTCCTGGCACTGACAAATGGGGCAACGCGATTCATGGTCTGTGCATGGACCGACCGTGGCGCGTTGTACGGCAATCCGACGATTTTGTGACCGGACAGTTTCAATTAAGCGTCGATGCTCCGGATCGGCGGGCACTTTGGCCAAGCGATTTTGTAATCGAAGTCGATTA
>JANXOO010000637.1 GCA_025353525.1 Schlesneria sp.
TTGATTGCCTCCACTGAGGCGGGTGACAAATTGAAATATCCCGAAACGAAGCAGGGCGGTCAGGTTGATGAAATGCACGGTGTCACGGTTGCTGACCCGTATCGCTGGCTCGAAGACGATGTTCGCCAATCGAAAGAGGTCGCTGAGTGGGTCGAGGCACAGAATAAAATCTCGTTCGAATACCTCGCCTCGATTCCGCAGCGCGAATCGATCAAAAAGCGGTTGACCGAACTTTGGAACTACGAAAAATTCGGCGCACCGATCAAGGCAGGCGGACGCTACTTCTATGTCAAAAACGACGGGCTGCAGAACCAGTCGGTCCTTTACAAGCTCGACACGCTAGACGCCGAACCGGTGGTTCTGATCGACCCGAACGCGTGGTCAAAAGACGGAACGATTGCGCTGGGCGCGACGTCGTTCAGCGATGACGGACGCTCTGTCGCCTACAGCACGGCAGACGCCGGTTCCGACTGGAATACGTGGCGGATTCTGGACGTGGAAACCGGCCGGTTGCTGGCGGATGAACTGAAGTGGGTCAAATTCAGCAGTGCCTCGTGGACTTCGGACAACAAAGGCTTCTTTTATTGCCGGTACGACGAGCCGCCAGCCGGCGCGGCGTTTCAAAAGACGAATCTGAACCAGCAACTTTTTTATCACCGGATCGGAACATCTCAATCGGAAGATGTGCTGGTCTACAAACGCCCGGATGAACCGACATGGGGATTTGGAACCCGAGTGACCGAAGACGGTCGTTACCTGGTCATCAATATCTGGAAGGGGACCGACAACAAATACCGGATCGTCTACAAGGATCTGGCCGAGCCGTATGGAATGCCGATCGATCTGATTACCAATTTCGATCACGAGTTTACGTTTGTCGGAAATGAAGGGCCGCAATTCTTTTTTCAGACGGATCTGGATGCACCGCGAAAGCGAATGGTCGCGATCGATATTCGCCACCCTGGCACGACTCGCGAATTGATTCCTCAATCGACCGAGACGCTCGTTGGCGTCGACATCGTGGCCAATATGTTTGTAACGACGTACCTGAAAGACGCAAAAACCCAGGTAAAGATGTACTCACTCGACGGTCAATTCGTGCGTGAGGTCGAGTTCCCCGGAATCGGAGCGGCGACCGGTTTCGGCGGCAAACGCACCGACACCGAAACGTTCTATTCATTTTCGAGTTTCGCCACACCCCCGACGATCTTCCGTTACGACATGCTGACGGGAACGAGCTCGCGGCTGCGACAGGCGAAAGTCCGGTTCAATCCCGACGATTACACCGTCGAGCAGGTGTTCTACAGCAGTAAGGACGGGACACGGGTTCCGATGTTTTTGACGCACAAGAAGGGGATCCGGCTCGACGGGACGAACCCGACCCTGCTTTACGGATACGGCGGGTTTGCGATTCCGTTGACTCCAGGCTTTTCGATCGCCCGACTCGGCTGGCTTGAAATGGGAGGGGTATTCGCGATGCCTAATTTAAGAGGTGGCGGCGAGTACGGCGAGGCATGGCACAAGGCTGGTACGAAACTCTCGAAACAAAACGTCTTCGATGATTTCATCGGGGCGGCCGAATGGCTGATCGAGCACGAATATACGAACCGGTCAAAACTGGCGATTCAGGGGGGAAGCAACGGGGGCTTGCTGGTCGGAGCATGCATGACGCAACGCCCGGAACTTTTCGGTGCCTGCCTTCCCGCCGTCGGAGTGATGGATATGCTGCGATTCCACAAATTCACGGCGGGGCGATTTTGGGTCGACGACTTTGGCAGTGCGGACAATCCGGACGAATTCAAAGCAATCTATGCCTACTCCCCGTACCACAATCTGAAGCCCGGTACGAAGTATCCGGCAACGATGGTGACGACTGCCGACACAGACGACCGGGTCGTTCCCGGCCACAGTTTCAAATTCGCGGCTCGCTTGCAGGCGTGCCAGGCGGGTGACGCGCCGACATTGATCCGAATCGAAACCCGAGCCGGTCACGGGGCAGGGAAGCCAACCGCGAAACAGATTGAAGAAGTCGCCGACCAGTGGGCGTTTCTCGCGAAGAGTCTTCAGATGAATCCATGAAATTCGATTGACAATTCAGACAAGGCGACTCAGACTCTCCTAGTGGAGTTTCATCAATTTCGGTCACGGAGGCTCGAATGAAACGGAATCTGCTACTCTTCGGTTTTGCGTACGCCCTTGGCCTTCTCACAGTCGCAATGGTTGGATGGCGCGGAATTGGCGGGGCACCGCCATCCGTTATCGCAGACGAGGCGACCTCAGAAGAGGCTACTTCAGTAGACTTCATTGCGGTTCCGCCCGTCACAACGACCATTCCGCGTTCGAAAAAACGATCGGCGGACGGACCAGATTCGCTCCTCCCGATCGAATTGCCCGTGGAATCACCGGCAGCGGACGCGTCACAGGTCGAGCACATGCGTATTCAGCCCTCGCGGAAACACGGGAATCCCAAAACGACATTCCAGTCAGATCCGTTTGCTCAACGCGGCCAACGGTCCAGTGAAACTTTTGAATTTGAAAACGACACTCCCCAGTTTGAACCCGGTGACGACGCCCCGTTTCGCGACCGCATACTTTTCGACGACACGGGGCGTCGTGTCATCAACGCTCCTTTTCGTCGTGATACCGCAACACCAGGTCCCACGGATGTATTTCTCGATTCACTGGATACTTCGCCACGTGCGATGCCAGCGTCAGCTGAACCAGTGTCGGATGAACTCGACGAATTGCGAGAACAGTTAGCGCAACTCGCAAAGACTAAAGCAGGCTTGTTAAACAAGAAATCGATTGAAGTTGAGATCGAACGGATGCAAAGCGACATCTCCAACTTGCATGCTGCACGAAAGTTACTCGATGCACGACA
>JANXOO010000662.1 GCA_025353525.1 Schlesneria sp.
ACGATCCGCAAGGGAATTGAGCGGCTCAAGGCTCGAATCGGGGTCGACGGCCTATTTCGCGAATTCGGTAACGACCTTCCGCTACGCTCGGAAATGTTCAGCCTGACACAGCTGGAAGAACACGCTGAGGCACTAGCGGCATGGCACGAGATCGATCCAGGTCGCAGTCCGGACCGGTTGCTGGATCGCCTCTCAGCCAACGAAATCATCCTGCGTGAAGCTTACAAGCTGATGCTGGACGCGATCGCACATGATCGCCACATTGTGCCCGCTGGCGAGTGGCTGCTCGACAACTATTATCTGGTCCAGGAACAGATCCGGACAGCGCGTCAGCATCTTCCCAGGCAATACAGTCGAGACTTGCCGCGACTATTGAATGGACCCTCCGCCGGTTACCCGTGCGTCTACGACCTGGCGCTTGAATTGATCTCGCACGTCGATGGCAGAATCGACGCGGAAAGCCTGCGGAGCTTCGTCGCCGCCTACCAAAAGGGACGCCAATTAAAACTGGGCGAACTGTGGGCTGTTCCGATCATGATGCGGCAGGCATTGATCGAGAATCTTCGGCGAGTCGCAGCGCGCATCGCGACGGGACGACTGGATCGCAATTCTGCCAGCTTTTGGGCCGATCAGTTCATCATGTGCGCCGAGACTTCGCCGAAGGATCTGGTCCTGCGTCTGGCAGACATGGCTCGGCCGAACCCTGCACTTTCAAGCTCATTTGTGGCAGAAATGGCAAGGCGACTGCAAGGCCAGAGTCCGGCGCTGGCGTTTGCGCTGACCTGGGTCGAACAACGGCTGGCCGAAAGCGGTCAGACCATTGAAATGATGGTGCAAATCGAAGGGCAACAGCAGGCCGTCGATCAGGTGTCGATCGGCAACAGCATTAATAGTCTGCGCGAGCTGGAAGGAATCGACTGGCGAGAGTTCGTCGAAGGATTGAGCGTGGTCGAGCGATCATTGCGAGACGAGCCAGCTGAAGTCTATTCGAAAATGGACTTCAGCACGCGCGACCAATATCGTCACGTCATCGAAAAGATCGCCAGGAACTCTACGCTCACAGAACACGATGTCTCTCTTCAAGCAGTCGAACTTGCCCGGAAGAACTTTCTCGCGAAAGGGCCTTTCGATCGCATGTCACATGTCGGTTTCTATTTGATCGACAAGGGACGGCCGGAACTCGAACGTGCCACACGCATGCGGCGTTCGGTCTTCAGAAATGTGGGGAGAGTGATCGGAAAAGCACCCCTCTTCCTTTATGTCGGAGGCATCAGTCTGATTGCGATCGCAGTGGTCATCGCGATATCGATTCTGACCCCGGCGGTCGTCAGCCCCGGCAACAGCCGCGTTTTCATGACCATATTGTCAGCGGTACTGTTGTTTGTCGGCGCCAGCCATCTGGGTGTCGGACTGATGAACTGGTTGATCACGATGTTCGCCTCGCCCCACCGATTGCCGAGGATGGATTTTTCCGAGGGAATACCGGATAACTTTAACACACTTGTCGTAATACCGACGATGCTGGTCAGCCGGCCAGGAGTGAATCGACTTCTGGATGGACTCGAGGTCAGGTATCTTGCGAATCGCGACTCCAACCTTCGATTTTCTCTGCTGACCGACCTGCGAGATGCGGCCGAACAGGTGATGCCTGAAGATGACGCATTGATCGCATTGGCAGGTGCCGGAATTGAGTCGCTGAATTTAAAGTATCGCCACCGCAGCGACCCGAACGATTCCACCGACGAGTCAGATTCGATTTCGACCGACATTTTTTTTCTGTTGCACCGACCCCGTCGCTGGAATGCTCAAGAACAGATTTGGATGGGATACGAGCGCAAACGCGGAAAGCTCGGTGATTTGAACTCATTTCTCCTGCGTGGAATCAGCGATCCGTTCTCGTTAATCGTTGGCGACGTGTCATTACTGACACGAGTGAAGTATGTGATCACTCTCGATACCGATACGCTGCTGCCGCGGGATGCGGCGCGACAACTGGTTGGGACACTTGCCCATGTGCTCAACCGGGCTCAGATCGATTCGCACCGCAACATCGTCACTGAAGGCTATGGCATTTTGCAGCCGAGTGTGGCAATTCGCCTGGAAAAGAGCACGCCCTCGTGGTTCGTACGGCTGTTCGGAGGTGAGCCAGGGGTCGATCCGTATACTCGTGCGATCTCGGACGTTTATCAGGATCTCTTCAGGGAAGGCTCGTTCATTGGAAAAGGAATCTACGACGTCGCGGTCTTTTCGGCCACGATGGACGACCGGTTTCCTGACAATCAGATCCTCAGTCATGACTTGCTCGAAGGCTGTTACGCACGCTCGGGTCTGGTCAGCGACATCTGCCTCTACGAGGGATTCCCGTCGGACTACCAGACCGATGTCAGCCGACGTCACCGCTGGATTCGAGGGGACTGGCAAATCGCGGGCTGGCTGCTGCCCATTAGAAGTGTCCCGATCAGCATGCTTTCACGCTGGAAGATCCTCGACAATCTTCGACGCAGCATGGTTCCGTTCACGTTGATGATCGTGCTGTTGGTGGGCTGGGTCGATGTCGTACGAGCCGGAATATGGACGGCGAGTGTCGTCGGAATTGTCGCGATTCCTGCGATTTGTGTGTCCCTGGTCACGTTGTTTCGCAAAGCGACCGAACGGCCAAATGTTCTGCAATTGTATCCATTAATGAAGTCGATCAGCGTCAGCCTGACGCAGGCGCTTCTGACGATCGTCTTCCTGCCATATGAGGCGTTCTTCAGTGTCGACGCGATCGTGAGGACCATTTCCAGAACAGTCTTCACTCATCGGCGGATGCTCGAATGGAAGACGGCCAGTGACGCCGAACGCGAAAAATCCGGCGACCTGGCTGCTCGCTACCGGACCATGTGGATTGCACCGGCGTCGGCGTTCCTGATCGCGGTCATTCTGCGGATCTGCCAACCTCAGGCACTTCGTGTCGCAGCACCCATCCTTGTGCTCTGGATTCTTTCTCCATTTGTTGCCTGGGCAATTAGCCAGCCCGTTCGGAAAAAGGCCGCCCGACTCAACGATCGGCAAAAGCTCTTTCTGCATCAAGTCACACGAAAGACATGGAGGTTCTTCGAAAAGTATGTTGGTCCCGAGGACAATTGGCTTCCGCCGGATAACTTTCAGGAATATCCAAGTCCCGTCGTTGCACATCGAACGTCACCCACCAATATCGGAATGTCGCTATTGGCAAATCTCGCCGCATATGACTTTGGATACATCTCGGCCGGACATTTACTCGTTCGATCCGGAGACACGATGCGGTCGATGGATCTGCTTGAGCGATTTCACGGTCATTTCCTGAACTGGTATGACACTCAGTCGTTACAACCCTTGTCTCCCAAATACGTGTCTGCGGTCGACAGTGGAAACCTCGCAGGCCATCTGCTCACGTTGAGACAAGGTCTGCTCGAGTTGAGCGATCACAAGCTCATTTCATCCCGACTTTTGGAATCGCTTCAAGTCAAATTGCAGCTTCTGGACAGCGATCCCCAGACGAAGACGTATCCGTCCAATCAGGCGAGTTTCGTCGCTCGACCGGCAGACCATGTCATTAACCTGTTACGTCGAGGTCTGGGCGGAAGTGACTTGACCAGACTATCGACGGCCACAGACTGGCTTCGCGATCTTCAGACGGCCGCCGCGAACGTGGTCAAAGGAACGCCCGATTCTGACAAAGATTTCGTCGTTGTGGCGATGAGAGATCTCGAGCGGCAATGCCACGATCATCTCGTGGAATTGTCATCCATGGCGCTTTGGCTGACACATCCGGCCGCACCGGAGCAATTGTGGCAGACAGGTTCTGCGGAACAGATTCGACAACTTGGCGAGCTGCAATCAATGCTGTGCCAATTGGATATGATTCCCACGATTCGCGAAATCGCCGGGCTTGAAAATCAGCTGTTGCCAAAAATCGATGCCATTCTTTCAAGTGGTTTGATTCCAACGACAACACCATCCGTCGGCGAAACGTGGCTCGTCCAGTTGCGAGAATTGCTGCACGCGTCGAGTGAGTCCGCGAGTCAACGTCTGCTTGCGATCCAGCAGCGGGCAGACCACTGCAACGAATTGGCTGATTTCGAGTACGACTTCCTTTATGACCGGAAAAGGCGATTGCTGGCAATTGGATTTAATGTCAGCGAGCGTAGGCGAGACGGCAGTTTTTATGACCTTCTCGCGTCTGAGGCGCGTTTGGCAAGCTTTGTCGGAATCGCGCAAGGGCGATTATCGCAGGAACATTGGTTCGCGTTGGGGCGATCACTGACAACTTCTCGCGGAAACCAGACCCTGCTGTCGTGGAGCGGCTCGATGTTCGAGTACCTGATGCCGCTACTCGTAATGCCGACTTATGAAAACACTTTGCTTGATCAGACGTATGAAACGGTCATTAATCGGCAGATCGAATACGGACGCCAACGAGGAATCCCCTGGGGAGTCTCAGAGTCGGGATACAATGCCACCGACGCCCAATTGAATTATCAATATCGGGCCTTCGGCGTTCCTGGCCTTGGCTTCAAGCGCGGGCTGGCGGACGATCTGGTGATCGCACCATATGCCACCGCCATGGCGCTCATGGTTGCGCCAGAAAAGGCATGCGCCAACTTGCAGTTGATGGCTGCTAAAGGATTTCAGGGGACGTACGGCTTCTATGAAGCAATCGACTATACCCCGTCGCGTTTGTCTCGTGGTCAATCGCATGCTGTCGTGCGATCTCACATGGCTCATCATCAGGGAATGACCCTCTTGTCGCTGGCCCATGTGCTGCTGAATCGGCCGATGCAGAAGCGGTTCGAGTCCGACCCCCAGTTCCAGGCGACCGAATTGTTGCTGCAAGAGCGCATTCCGCACGTTGCGCCGTTCTATCCGCATGCGAGCGAAGTTTCTGCCGAGCGAGTGTCTTCGGGCGACCGCGAGTCACTGATTCGAATATTCACAACTCCTCAAACACCGACACCGGAAGTCCACCTGCTGTCGAATGGCCGATACCATGTGATGATCACAAATAGCGGTGGCGGATACAGCTTGTGGAAAGACCTCGCGGTAACACGCTGGCGAGAGGACAGCACACGCGATAGTGCGGGTATTTTCTGCTACCTGCGCGATGTCAACAGCGGAGATGTCTGGTCAACCTCGCATCAACCGACGCTCCAGCCGACAAAACGTTACGAAGCCATCTTTTCGCAAGCTCGTGCCGAATTTCGGCGGCGCGACAACGAGATTAAACTTCATACCGAGATCGCAGTTTCTCCTGAAGATGACATTGAGATTCGTCGTACGACAATCGTGAACCGTTCGAAGGTCTCGCGGACGATCGAGCTAACGAGCTTTGCAGAAGTCGTGCTCGCACCCCCGAATGCAGA
>JANXOO010000710.1 GCA_025353525.1 Schlesneria sp.
CCTGCATGACAATTCAGGCACGCGGCGACAATGCGTCTCTCAAATCGTTGGTGAACGGGCAGTTTGTATTGCGGCGACAGATCCCATCGCTCGGCATGGGAATACCAGGTAATGGGTGACATGAACATCAGTCCCCCTCGATCGATGAGGTACGATCGGCCTTGATGGCCCGAACCCAGCGCATAGTCAACGCGAACCGATTGATCATAGAGCAGCTGCCCCTCTTCGTCGGCCAGTCGTTCGTGGTGAAAGACCCCTTTGGGGGTCCGTTCCACCGAATAGGTATGCCGACCATCGGGAGAGAACGTATTGCGATTTGTGTAGTCTTCGAGGACAGGGGCCGTTGCGGCCTCCCAGAGCGAATTGGCCATCGAATGCCCGCGATAGGATTCGGCGATCTTCGGATGGCATACTGCACACGCGGCGCTACCAACGTAATCGTTCCGTGGAGCAGGTGGCTTGTCGATTGTGCCAGACTTACTCGACGAGGCGAACTCCGTTTCCGAATGGGGGCGAACATCGTCAGGAGCAATCTCAATCCCGCTCCGGATCGCCCAGGCAACGACGCAGCCGATGATGATCGAGACTGCGCAAGACAAGGACAGCCATCGGATTCGTCGGGAACGCAAATTGTTGTTCATGGAGAGGTCGATTCCCGGGGTTCGCGCAGCACCAGTGACTGATCGACACTTACATCCCGGATCGTTTGCTCGAATCCGTTCGGCCACCGAATTGAAAGCGAGCACGGCTCCGCACGTTCGCCGAGTCCAAAAATCAGGACCGGCTGGTGCGAGGAACAGTAGCTGGTTCCACCCGCAAGTTCCTGCATTAACGTCACCTTGCCATTTTGAAGCGTCACCCGGGTGCCGATGCCGTGTCGATTGCCGTGAGCGCCGACAAACTTCAATTTCAACCAATGCCCACGTTCGGAATCATTGCGCAACAGAACCGCTTTTGAATTCTGCATGACGATGGCAACATCCAGATCACCGTCGCCGTCGAAGTCCGCAGTAGCAACACCTCTGCCGATCATCTTGTGTTCAAAAAAGGAACCGCTGCTCGAGGAAATGTCATCCCAGACTTTTCCGTTGAAGGCGAATAGCTGCGGATTCATCTCGAATTCGATTCCCTTGCTCCGCACGTCGTCGATATGTCCGTTGGCAATAAAAAGCTCTGCAAATCCGTTTTGATCGAAATCCGCCATCACGGTGCCGAATCCGAGTTTTTCCATCGTGGGAACACTGAGCATGGCCTTCGCGGTCACGTCATGAAAACCGTTCGGCCCAAGGTTCTGATAGAGGGTATTCCATTCGTTGTGGAAGTGTGTCAGGTACAAATCCAGATAACCGTTTTGGTCATAATCACCGACTGCAACTCCCATACTGGCCTGTGGACTGCCATTCACGTTGACTGCGCAGCCGAGAAATTCGGCTCGTTCTTCGAAGTAGCCGTTCTGACGATTGATAAACAGAAAGTTTTTGGTCGTGTCATTGGCAACATAGATATCCGGCCAATCGTCATTGTCGAAGTCGGCGATTGCCACGCCCAACCCCCTGTTTCCCGGCCCATACAATCCCCGTTCGATTGCCACCGGACGAAACGTTCCGTCGCCCAGACTGAGGTAGCATTCGTCGGGAAACGGCTCGACATCCTTGGGATGACACGTCCCTGGTTCACCCGTCTGGCGAAAACATGGTTTGGGATGCATCGGGTCATAAATGCAGTAGCGGCAGACGTAAAGATCGAGGTTCCCGTCCCGGTCAAGGTCCCCCCACGCGGCACTGGAACTCCACGCCGACGGAGCAGCCTCAGTGGCGAAATCCCGAAATTGAAATGTCCCGTCACCCTGATTGTGGAAGAGGACATTGATCCCGACATTGGTAACAAACAGGTCATCAAAACCGTCGTCGTCAAAGTCGGCAACGGCAACACCCTGGCCATACGCCCGTTCGTCGATTCCGGTCCATATCGTCACATCCTGAAAACGGTCGCCACCGAGG
>JANXOO010000726.1 GCA_025353525.1 Schlesneria sp.
TGGGGGGCATTTGAATGGCCTCATCCTGCCAGTGTACGGCCTGAATTAACAGGCTTGCTTCCGGTTTGCCAATAACGATTGCAGGTCCCGTTTCACCCCCTTGTTCCCAACCTGATCTTGAATCGAGTGCCAGGCCGCCACGCATTTTGCCCGTATGAGAATGGCATTCAAAACACCGCTGCACCAAAATCGGTTCAATTTTCGAGCGGAAGAATTCGTCCGCTCGCAATCGCGTCGGCGCGAATATCAGAAGTCCGATGAGGATTATTCGCATGCGACCCTCTTCTTTTCGATCCCGGCTGCGGCCTTCTTCACGACTGCCGCGACGGCAGCAAACATTCGTTTCGGCATTCGCCCTGCAATTGCCGAAACCCAAATCGTCGCATCCACCGTCTGATGCCGGTCGCGAATCGGAGCAGCGACACAGTGGATCCCCTCATCGGCCTCGCCCCAGTCCGTTGAGTAGCCTTGCAGCACTACTGTCTGGCATTCCTTTCTCAGAAGTTCCTTGCTGGTAATGGTCCGCTCCGTCGACCGGGCGAGCACGATGCGGCTGATCACCTGCTCCCGCACATCGTCGGATTGAAACGCCAGCAACACTTTTCCAGGAGCGTTGTTATGAAGTTGAAAACGAAGGCCAAGATTGACGACGACGCGAATCGATTGAATGCTTTCGACTTGTTCAATGAGTATCCCTTCATCGCCACACGGGATGCCCAATTGCACTGTCTCTCCCACAGCATCTCGTAACGATCGCATCGATTCCAATGCACATTCGACGAGTGACATATCCCCCGCTCGAGGTTGACCCAATTGCAGGATTTTTCCCGTCAGACGAAATTGCTGAGTCACCCGATCTTTGGCAACGTATTCTCTGGCAACGAGCGTCTCGATCAATCGCGAAGTCGAATTTTTCGGGCAACCGATCGCACCGCTGATTTCGGTCAGCGTCATCCCTGCCGGTCGTGAGTCGAGTATTTCCAGAACGTCAAGGCCGCGATCAAGAGCCGGCGTCGCCGTTGCCATCTGATTGATCGGCACAACAATCCTCCTCGCAATTCACTCTGTTGACAATTCAGTTTCAGCACCGAATGAAATCGGAACAACTCACAGAAATTCCGCGATGACGTTCATGTCGCACCAGCAACAATCGGCAGTCCGTCGTGATCGGAACGCATCACATCCAATGTTTTGGCTGTCGATGTTCCATCTGTGGAACATGTTCCATAAGCGACCGTCGTTACGTTACGCGGTCATTCCAGGACTGTCAAGCATCGGCGATCCCGGCATCGCGGTACTGCTGTGCCGGTATCATTCCGGACCGCGAAGGTTTGTTGAACTGTTAAGAGATTTGACTTGATGAACATCGCGATCAGAACTGAGAGGTCGACGAGCGGAATCGCCACTAAGGAGCACCCGGCGGTCGATGACCCGGTTCCTCGCAATATTCCACAGAACCGCAAATCGTCGAAAACCGGAATACGGCGGGGCAAAAAGTGTTGTCCGGTCTGTTTGTCACGGGTTGCAAAAACAGCAATCCTCTCGCATTTTCGAGGGCCTGATGCATTTCAGATTGCCGTTCATTCGTATTGGAGCAGTCCGTTGAAAAAATCGCCGGAAGGTCAACGATTGCTTCGTGTTCTGCCAATTCAGTATAAGTCACTGTTCAATCCAGTCCGTCAATTTCCACGTGGCAGTTCGATGACCGACATCAATGCGAACCTGATTGGTACGATTCTCTATCGGACAGTGCAAACGTCGTTGGAAGCGGCGCCAACATTACTTTGTGGTTTGTTTTTTGCAGGACTGATACGGGGAATGATCGGTCGACATGCCGTTCAACGCTGGTTCACTCGTGATTTGCGAATTGGTCCTGTTCGCGCATGGTGCACGGGATTGCTGCTGCCAGTTTGTTCGTTGGGGGTTCTGCCAGTCGCATGGGAATTGCGTCGCGCCGGGGTGCCACGTGCGACAGTGATTACATTTTTGCTCGCCGCGCCCTTGGCGGATTTGTTCAGCCTCGTCGATGCCGTTCAACGAATGGAAAGCGATGGAACAAGGGGTCTGGGTTTGCTGGCTGGCCTGCTCATCAGTTCGTTCGTCACTCTGGTCGGGATCGGAATCGCACTTGGTTACTGGATGCCGGAAGAGTCGACGAAAGACACTCCCGTAACGGTAACGCAGGTCGCTGCAGCGGAACCGTCTTTTGATCAGAAAGTCGAAGCGACAGAGGATGTTCCGTCAAAAGGAACACACAGGTTTGCAGTTCTGGGGCTCACCGTTGCACGGGGCTTGACCGGCGGTTTGTTGCCATTCGTTTTGCTGGGCGTGCTGGGAAGCGGAGCGTTGGCGATTGTACCAGGTGGTGCACTCGAAAAGGCAATCAATTCACGTTCACTCGCTGTCCCTTTTGAACTTGCACTGGTTTCGATTCCCTATCATGTTCCACCGGAACAAGGTATGGCCCTTTGTTGTGAGCTTCTTCAGAACGGACACTTTTTTGGAACCGCTTTCATCTTGTTCCTTTTGGGAATTGGGCTGAACCTCG
>JANXOO010000812.1 GCA_025353525.1 Schlesneria sp.
CCCTGGCAATCGGCCCGTCGCACCGCGAGCCACATTCCGCTGACTTTGTCGCTCGTCCGTTCCGATTCACTGAAAGGAATTTGATCGGTTCGGTCTTCGGAGGCGATTGTCAGGTTACGAAAGCGAGCCGCGCGCTGCCACGTTCGAAGTCCAACCTTGCCTGTGGCCAGCGGATGTTCGGTGTCCTCGTAGTGGAGCATCTCATTGCCGTTAACGCTGATGTCGATCGCGTGGTCGCGCAGCTTGACCGACAATGCGATCCATTCATCGATCGGAACGGTACAAGGGACGACGCGGATCGGTTCCCAGTTTTGTCGATGTCGCCCGAGCAGCAGCGTATTGTTTTCAGGATGGAGTGCGATTTCGTAACCGGTGAATCGATCCGCTCCGATGCCCGGTTGATCGACTCGCAGGATCAACCCGCAGTTGCCCGGTTTTCGATCAGGAAACCACACGTCGATCGACACGACGCCATTCCCGACGCGTTGACCGTCGAGGATCAGCTTTGGTCCGTCACCGGCGGAGGCCGAGACTTCGCCATTTTCAACGTGCCATGAACCTCCATAGCCCGTGAAACCGGATGGGGCGTCTGTGAAGGCCGGTTCCTGAAAGCTCTCGCCAAATACCATCTGGCTATAGAGACCGCCGTAGATTTCGTGGTTGACATCTTCAATGCATGCACCGGTTGTATACTTCGAAATCGTCCCGATCGTTCGACCGGCGTGAACGTGAATCGACGAATCGGGTTCAGCGGCTTCCAGTTGGGCTGCAGCAAACAGAGTCAGCAATCCGGCGATTCGAAACGACTTCGAAAATATCATCATTGTATCCCTCGCGATGGAAAGTGAAGTTGCCAGCAGTGTTCCGCCGCGAACTGAGGAAACCGATTACTTTGCCGGTCGTTTCATGACCCAGATGTCGGTGACGTAGTGTCTCTGACGCCAGTTGAGGTGTATTTCGTCGATCGCTTCCCACGTCAAAGTGATTC
The DNA here is from genome assembly GCA_025353525.1 of Schlesneria sp. Taxonomy (GTDB): domain Bacteria; phylum Planctomycetota; class Planctomycetia; order Planctomycetales; family Planctomycetaceae; genus Schlesneria. Next base: position 989 of record JANXOO010000812.1, read on the forward strand.
GACCGTCTTTGATCGCAGCGTCAGGAACATCGAAAATCTGTTCCGTGACCTGATCGTATTTCTCACCCGTCGCAATCAGTTCCGCTTTGACGCCATTGATGACCAGTGGCGATGCGCGTTGTGAAAAGAGTTTCACGATGTAATGACCCGATGTGTCCAGGTCGTTATAGGTGATGCCACCGGGAATGCTGTCCATATAGATGTTCCACGCTTGCCGCAGCCCGTTCCGTTTCTCGCCCATCCAGCGTTGAGTTGGCGTCGGAAGATCGTCGTGGTGAGCCATCGCGTCGCCAGCCAACAGTAATTTGACGATTCGCGGCGATCGACCGACATGACCAATCGCATCATAGTGACCTCCTTCGCCAGTATTTTCCCAATTGCGGACGACATCGATTTGTTTGATTTGCGAGGCGGGATCAGTGATCTTCCCGATTTTTTCAAACTGGTCTTCGAGCCACCAGCGGTTATTGAGCGGCGTATCGATGAAATCGAGAACGGCACCTCGCTCGTACCCCGATGCGTGGTACATTGGAACGCTTGTCTGCAGCCCGATTTCGCGGAACAGCTCTTCACCTAAAGCAAATAATCGGGTTCTCAATCCGGGATCGACCGATTGCGTGACTGCTTGTTGTAACAGTTGACGTGCGGCATCAATCGATGCAGGGACTCCTATACGACTGGCGTCGGCCAGTTTTTCGAGTGCCTGCCGTTCGAGTTCGGTTTCGTACAACAATCGGGCGCGGGCCAACTGGTCGTAGTACGCGCGAAAGACGTGCATTCGCAGCCGCCAGCGACTCCCTGCGTCCGGAATGCGGCGTTCGAGTTCCTTCCACAAGTGGTATGTGCCGGTGATCGAACCGTTGTCTGCGAGCGCTCCTCGCAAATCAGTTTCAATCGCAAAAAGTCCGTCGGCGGCAGTGACTGCAATCTCGGGGTGAAAGAAAAACCTTGCATATTCGATTGCGATCTCACGCGGGCTTTTCTTTGGATTCCAGCCGAGCTGCGACCACAGACTTTTGTTGAAATCGTCGTGAACTCCGTCCGAATACGTCAGGAACCCGTCGGTGAAGCCGTAGTCCATCCGGTAGATTTGAGTGTAGTCAGCGGGTCGGGGATTGACGCATTCGCGTCCGAGCGTCAGTCCGAGCGCCGGATCCATCCACGGCACGGGATACTGGCAACGCACGACGTGCGTGATATCCGGATACCAGCGAAGCCCGTATGACGGTGGCAACCGTTTGCGAGTTCGTTCCATGGGTGGACTTCCGGGCCCCATGACAAGTCCTCCAAACCATGTCGGCGTTTTGGTTTCGAGGTACTGGTACAGCAGTCCGATGTCTTCCGGCTTGTTCAAATGATGTTGCAATGACAGCCAAACCTTGCATCGGGGGTGATATTTTGTGACCAGCGCTGCCATCCGTTCGAGGAAGGGCAGCAAGACGCTGGCTCGGTTCGCACCCGGATCACCGCCGGGAACAAATACGGCATCGAGTCGCTTGATCTTGCGGTAAAAGGCTTCCTGCTGTTCCAGAAACGCGGTTTCCTGCGATTCATTCGGCAGATCAATCAGAACAGGAGCCCAGATCCAGTGTTGAAGATCGTACTTCTCGCATAACTCTGCAAAGTGGACATTCATTTCATCGCGAGAATATTTCATCAACG
>JANXOO010000814.1 GCA_025353525.1 Schlesneria sp.
CTGGCTTGCGTTAACTTGCCCGGCGAACGCGTCATTCTTTATCTAAAGAAGGCTGACACTATCTGTGGCTGAAATAACTTCGTTTGCGAAGTATCGGAAAAGGCGATGCCGCATCATATCGTCGTTTTCCGCCGGTCGTCAACTCATGAAGTCCCATTGACCGTTTTTCGACAAGTCGCTACGGTCCCGGTCTCTCCCCGTCGAACATCGTCTTCCCATCAAGTCAATCCTATGTCCCCTCCATGGAAAATCCGCTTTCGCGGCGCGTCGTGGACCATTTTATTCGTCGCTGCAGTCACTTTAGCAACGACTGCACTGCGGGGTGATCCTGGTTCGGGAGACCGTGCGGACGAACCACATGAACAATTGGTGATGCTGTCGTCCGGCCGCATTCTTTCGGGACAAATCCAGCGAAACGCCGGCGGTTATCTCGTCGAGCGACCGGGCGGAAGCGTTCAGATTACCGTCGACGACGCGTTTTTCATCGCTGACGATCTGCGAGGACTGTACCGCAAACAGCGCGATGCGACTGTCCACCCGACACCGTCAACGTACCTCTCGCTGGCAAATTGGTGCATTTCGGTTCGCTTGCACGACGAGGCTCGCGACGAATTGAAGAAATGCCTGAAAGTCGATCCTGACAATAACGAAGCACGCCGATTGCTGCAACGAATGACCGATACGATCCGTTCCAGCTTACCCTCGTCAGCCGTCCGTTCTGCGCCACGCAGGACGCATGATGGTTTTCTGCAAATGGATTTCGAATCACTCGGCGGATTATCGCGCGAAACGGCGACGTTGTTCACATCCAGAATCCAGCCACTGCTGCTGAACAAGTGCGGTAACGCGTCGTGTCATGGTCAGGCATCGCCCAATGAATTTCGCCTGGTTTCAGCTCGCATCGGCGGAAACGGTTCTCGCCAGAACTCGGAACGCAATCTTGCCGCGACGTTGAAGTTTGTCGATACCGATGACGTTGCGAGCAGTCCCCTCCTGAATATGACTGATTCGCACGGCGGCAAAGGTTCAATTTTTGTCGGGACTGCCGGAAGCGAACAAATCAGGCTTCTAAGGAACTGGGCGCGATCAGTCGCTGCAGAAAAACAGGCGACGAAGCGCGAACTCGATCCACCCTCGGCATTTGCACGCGGAAATAGTCCGAAAAATACAAACCGGCCAGTGGATCGATCGGTTGCCAAGGTCAAAAAGTCAAACGGGTTCGCCAGTCGCGAGACCCGTTCTGAAAATCTCGCAGAGTCTGATCACTCGGCCAACAACGACGACGATGTTCCCGAACCGGACGTTGAACCTGCTTCAAAGCTCGAACCGTATGACACTTTTGATCCCGAGGTTTTTAATCGACGACTGCGACGCAGATAGACCACCCGTAAGATCCTCAGGAACTTTAAAGCCAGGCAAGGACGCCTGGAACTGCGGGCTTGATGCGACCGACGATAGAAAAATTACGCGGAGATATGCTGAAGCATAACCTCCGATGTTATCTGTGGGCTCGATGCGACCCAATCCGATCAAACTTCGACAACACCAGGGAACAGGCCATGACAAACAGGCAAGTCGGTTTTTCTATGCGATGCCAGCGGATAATGCGGTGGTTCGCTGTCTGCGTGGTGCTGGGATGGGTCGCCGGTTGTCAGTCGATGTTGAAATCGAAGACCAGCGCGAAAGATCCGTTCGCCCAAGACAAGTTTTCGTGCGGTGAACCACTTCCACGCCGTGCCCGCTGAGACCAGTTTCCCGCATTTTCCATTCCCGCATTCTGGCGGCGAAAACGGCAGTGATGCGAATCGGTCCCAGGCACGACGAGGCCTTGAAGGAAAATCGCAGGACGGACAGGAAGTTCCGCTCGACTATGGCTATCGTTCAAATTAACCGGCGGCGTACTCGCCGTCCGTGTTGAATGCCTTGTTCGGCATTTCGTGAATGAGGATGCAAATTTGATTCAGCCGATGACAACGAGCGATCGTAAAAAATGTTTACGAATCTTGACCTCATTGATTTATTCCACCACGAAGGACGCGAAGAGCACGAAGGAATTAGAGGACGAAACGCTTGATGCCATCCTTCAGTCTGGTGTTGTTAAAGTTGATCAGGAGCCCAGGGCCAGCGCCCACTAACTCTTATATCCAGTAAGGATTTGTATCAAGACTTGATCGTTCCATCCGCATCTTCTTCGGTTCATCGCGACGCTTTTTTTGTTGGAATGCTGTTTGAGCAATGAGAGAGTGAAACGATTGAGCCATGCCATATTCTCTCGGAGTCTCTTCTCACGAATGCGTGATTCGTCTTCGCGATACGTAATGTCGAGGCACCAATGAC
>JANXOO010000774.1 GCA_025353525.1 Schlesneria sp.
CCAATCAGTTGCGAGCGCGAGGAAACACGGTCTACACAGCGATCACTCAGGCGGCGGTCATCCGATTCCGTCCGATCCTGATGACGTTCCTGGCGACTTTCCTGGACCTGTTGCCGATGGCGATTGGACTTGGACGTGGCAGCGAGTCTCTGACGCCACTCGCAAGAGCGGTTGTCGGCGGCCTGTTATCAAGCACTCCGCTCACGTTAATCGTCGTGCCAATTTTGTTCACCTTACTGATGAAAGACGACAAGAACGCTTCCGCACTTCACGATGCATCGGAAAATGTTGCACAGCCTTGAGCAATGTAAAACGTTGAACAAGGGGCGCAAAAAGGCACTTTTCATGAGACCAAATCTTGACGACGAAACCCACAGACCAACGCCGGTCGACGCGGTCGATGCGCGGTCGACAGATCATTCGAAACGCCCGCAACGCGGCCGCTGGACTTTGTTTCACTTGCTAGTGGCAATGCTTCTGATCGGAACCGCCGCGGGGATTGGTATTCTGGCCGGAATCATTCCGAATCCTCTGGCGGTTCCACATTTGGCCGTCGCTTCCGATGAAAAGTCGATCCGCGAAAATCGAGTCCAGACGCCGACGGTCAAAGTTGTTCGGCCGAAACATGAAGAATCCTCTGCCATTCACCTGGAACGCATGGCGACGGTCGAACCTTACTATCGGGCCGACCTCAGGGCGCGAGCGTCGGGCATCGTGAGGATCGTTCACCACGACATTGGCGATGCCGTCAAAAGCGGCGAAGTCCTCCTCGAAATCGATGTTCCTGAGTCAGAACAGGATGTCGTTCAACAACAGGCTTTGATCGTTCTACGAGAACAGGAGTTGAAGGTTTCCGAGTCGCGGCTGGACGATACTCGAGCGATGCTCGGTGTCACGATGGCCACCATTTCACAGCGTGAAGCCGATGTGCAGTCATTTCAGGCCACCCGTGATCTCAAGAAGCGACGATTCGACCGATACAAGGACCTGGCAACCCGAGGGAGCGTGGTTGGCAGCGTGGTTGAAGAAGAAGAGCGAGACTATCTCTCGAGCGAAGCGACTCTATTGGCCTCGAAAGCGAACGTCACCCGGACTCAAGCCGATCATGCCGAAGCGGTGAGCAAAGTGAAAACGGCGGCGGCCGACGTGGAATTGAAACGAGCCCAGATCGAAGTGGCAAAAACGAATCTGGAACACGCGAAAATTGTTGCAGACTATGCCAAAGTCATCGCGCCCTTCGACGGGGTCGTCGTCCGACGAAATGTTGACGCGGGTTCGTTCGTGCAGAACGCGACAACCGGGACCAGCGAAACATTGATTTCCGTCTCCAGAATCGATCTGCTGACCGTCGCGGCGCAATTTCCCGACAATGCGGCCCCCTTTATCACTCAGGGAACTTCAGCAAGAATCCAAATATCCGATTTTTCCGGAAGTACCATTTCATCTAAGGTTACTCGCTTTTCCCCGACGATTCAAAATTCTGATCGTACGATGCGCGTCGAGGTTGACCTCTTTAACGGAGGCTCCGAGGAGCGCGAAAAAATCGTTGAAATGCGTAAAAGCGGTAAAGGCGAAGTCATGCTCAAGGGGAAGAGCACCGATTTCCCGGATGCGGCGTTTGCGGGCCATAACGAAATGAGACGGCTATTGCCCGGGATGAATGCCTCGCTTCGATTGGCGATCGGTGGAGCGGGCGCGGATTACGTGCTGCCCAGTACGGCGGTGTTTTCCAAAGGGGGTGCCAAATACATACTTGTCGTGACGGACGGAAAGACAAAATCGCTGCCTGTGCGGGTACAACTGAACGATGGGCAGCAAGTCAGGGTCGCGATTGTAACGCAAACAAGGTCCAGTGACGGAACTGTGCATGAGAATCTGACTGGTCTGCGAGGCGACGCGGATGTCGTCGTGACCAATCAATTGCAGATTGGTGATGGCGTACAAGTGCGTCCTACACCAATCGAGTGGTAAGCAACAACAGCAAGGAGGCTGAGGGACATGAAATCTTTTCCGTTGTTTCTGCTCACCGCTTTGTTGTTGGTTGACGCGGGCTGCGCGACTTCGAATTCCTGGCTGGCGCGAACCGACCGATCAGTGGCTGGAATAAGAATTCAGAAACGAACGAAATCGGTCGCGGCACCGTCAAGGCGTCTGCGATCAACCGCAAGGCAGGATGAGGACAAAGCTTCTGATCCATCTGTCGCCAGCGCGAATGATGAGTTGGAACAGACGGCTTCCATCGAATTAGAAGTCCAATCTGTCGAAAAGCGGCAGATTCGACGAATCAATCTGGAGGTGGATGAGATTCTGCCGAAACCGAGTGGGACAGGCGACGGACGCTCGGAACGTCAAGATTCGTCGGTTAACGGTGCTCAAGAATCGTTTCCCATCGATATTGTGACAGTCCTGCGCCTCGTCGACGCCAACAGTCCCGCAATCGGTATTTCGCGCGCGAGAGTTGCAGAAGCGAGGGCACGGGCACAAGCGGCGAATCTGTTATGGTTGCCGAACTTGTCGGTCGGTGCGTCGTACAATCGCTTTGATGGAAAAACTCAGAATCAAAGCGGCGCGGTCTTTGACGTTTCTCGCTCCAATTTGTTCTCCAATGGCGGTGCCGCGCTGACCCTCGATTTTGCTGACGCGATCTATCGGCCGCTCATCGAACAGCGGTTGCAGGCGGCTGAAGAGAAACAGGCGAATGCGACATCATTGAAGGCGCAACTGGATGCCATTCTTGCGTACCTGGATCTGATTCAGGCGAACGGATTGCTGGCGATTAATGCAGAGACCTTAAGCAAGGGCGAAGCTGCTCTCGTTGCTGCACAAAATGCGCATGAAGCGAAATTGGACCGAACGCCTGGTGACGTGAATCGTGTCAGAACTGAGATTTTGCTCAGACGTCAAGAACGCTTCGATTTTCAGGGTCGATCAAATGTTGCATCCACGCGGCTGGGAAAGTTTCTATTACTAAGTCCGACGGTACGGCTGATCCCGGAACAAGGGGAAATCGTTCCGATTACTATTGTCAATCTGGACCTTTCGTCTCTCGATCATCTGGTCGCAACGGCCATTCAAAATCGCCCCGATCTCGCTGCGAACCGCGAATTGGTAGCCGCCGCCTGGGCACGAGTCTGCAAAGCTCAACGTGGTCCTTTGCTGCCGAAGTTGCAGGCTGCGGACCAAGGTGGCAACTTTGGCGGAGGGATTAACTCGACCATCGGGAATAACGGCGGCAGAAACGTGCTGACGGGAATGTTGTACTGGGAAATTCGAAATCTCGGATTTGGCAATCATGTGGAGGTTCTGGAACGACACGCGGGGGTCGACCAAGCCAACTTTCAACTGGCGGAGAACCAGGCGAGGATCGTCGCCGAAGTCGCAGAGGCGGCTCAAATCGCGGAGGCCAAACAGCAATCTCTTGGCGTCGCTGAAGATGCGGTGAAAGAAGCCAATGAACTGTATCGGATTACCCAGGAAAGTACCTTCAACGTCGTGGATGCCAAAAATCTGTTCGACGCATTGAGACTGGTCCAGGCGTTGCAGGTCTTTCAACAAGCAAATCAAAACTACCTCGCCGCAATCGTCGACCATAACCGGGCACAATACCGCCTTTATATGGCGATCGGCTGCCCCATTGGCACGATCGCTCCTGGAGCCTGAACTCCAACTTTAATTGACCAGTTGTTTTAGTTGTCGGCTGGCTTCGTCGAGCGTTGCGCGTTCGGTGGATTTCTGTTGAAGGAATTTCCGGATCGGCTCTTCGAGTCGCAGCGCCGCATCCACTGCCGGGTTCGAACCGTTTTGATACGCTCCGATCGAGATCAGGTCATCGGCCTGTTCGCGTGCCGCCAGCAGGTGACGTAATGACGCCGCAGCGTCGCGGTGTTCGCCGCTCGTGACTTCAGACATCAGACGGGAAATACTGGCGAGAACGTCGATCGCAGGAAAATGGCTGCGTTGAGCCAGTTTTCTTGATAATACGATGTGGCCGTCCAGAATCCCCCGGACGGCATCCGAGATCGGTTCATTCGGATCATCTCCTTCGACCAGAACTGTATAGAAGCCGGTGATACTTCCAGAACTGGTCCGGCCGCTCCGTTCGAGCAGCCTTGGAAGCATTGCGAAGACACTCGGAGGATACCCGCGTGTTGCCGGGGGTTCGCCAGCGGCAAGTCCGATTTCCCGTTGTGCGAGTGCAAACCTGGTGACACTGTCCATCACCAGCAGGACATCACGTCCACTGTCCCGAAAGAATTCAGCAATCGCGGTTCCCAGATACGCGGCACGAAGTCGTAGCACCGCCGGGTCGTCACCTGTCGCAACAACGACGACACTGCGAGCCAGTCCTTCAGGCCCCAGGTCCCGTTCGATGAACTCTCGTACTTCGCGGCCCCGTTCTCCGATCAGCACAACGACATTCACGTCGGCTTCGGTCGAACGTGCGATCTGTCCCAACAGGGTGCTTTTGCCGATCCCGCTACCGGAAAAAATTCCCAGTCGTTGCCCTTTTCCACACGTCAGCAAACCGTCAATCGCGCGAACGCCGGTCGCCAGTGCGTCGCAGATGCGAGGACGATCCATCGGCGAAATCGGCGACGACTGCAAACTGACATGGCGGGGCAAAATCGCAGGGGGAAGCCCGTCGAGAAACCGGCCGCGCCCATTGATAATCCGCCCGAGCAACGCATCACCCACGCGAGCCCCTTGCACCGATTGTCCGAGTGTCGCTCGTGTCCCTCGCCGCACTCCGTTCAATTCACCGTATGGCAGAAGCAACGTCTCTTCGCCGGAAAAACCGACGACTTCGGCTTCGAGAATGGTTCCCTGTTCTGTTTCCAGCTTCGCAATCGACCCTAACGGAGCGGGAAATCCCGACACCGAAACCGTCAGCCCGACGATCCTTGTCACTCGACCGGTCAATCCGACGGGCAAGATGCTGCGAACGTGGTCTTCGAGTGCGAGCATACCGTATTCTCATTCTCAATCGACTCAAGGAAAAATCGGGCCATCGCGACGCGACCTGGCCTGACCGCATCTAATCTTCGACCAGTTCTTCGGCGATTCTCAGCAGCATCGTTTCGAGGCGGGCATCGATTTCTCCGTGACACGTTACGATGCGGCAACCGCCGCGCATGGCGAGTGGATCGGGAACCAGCGTCGTATCGGCACAGGCCGTCAGCGACTGAACGATGCGGGTTCCACGGTCGCCCCATGCCGCAAGATCCTCGGGATGCATGTAGACGGTCAATTTAGGTTGTCCTGCGGCCAGTTGCAGTGCGTCGGAAATAATGACTGTTGCCAGTTCCGGTCGGGTCGCCAATTGGCGTTGCAGAAGTTTTCCCGCGATTGAAACGCCGAGTTTAACGGCCGTATGTTCCCATCGGACGAGCCATCGATCCCGTTCAGACTGCAGGGATTCAGCCGCCGCCAGAAGGGCAGGCAGGGCTGTCGTCAGTCGGTCTGTGACCAGTCGTTCGGCAATCACTTCGGCTTGCTGGCGGACCATTTCAGCCGCATCTGCCAGGCCTTCCTGACGACCGTGCTCGCGTGCAGCATTCAGAACGAATTCCCGTTGGACATCGACAGCCCTCTGTGCCTGATCGATAATTTCCTGCGCTTTGCGTTTGGCCGACGCAATGAATTCTTCTCCTTGCCGCTGCAAATCGACAAGATTGAACGCCTCGGCCGATTGAGCATCGTGCATCGAATGCGCTTTGATGATTCGAGCTGACATGGTTTGATTGGCATCCCCTCATCCACCCGTTGACGCCTGACTTCAGGCGCTGATTCCGGGCGATGGTCTGTTCGCGATTTTCTTTGGCAGTTCAATTTGGCCTTCGGCTTCGAGCGTAAGTATCGATTCTGCGATTCGATGTTGAACGGCCGTGATTTCACTCAGCCGCAATGGTCCTGCCGCTTGCATTTCGTCGTTCAGTGCGGTCGCCAGGTGTTTGGGTAGTTGGCCAAAGATTCGTTGACGCAACATTTTCGAGCACCCTTTGAGGGCCACAGCCCACTGGCAATCTGCAGTTTCCTGCATCACAACTCCCAGCGCTTCGTCGGTCAACGACGCCACATCCTGGAACGAAAACAGTGATTCCCGCAGTTTTTCAGCCAGATTCGAATCGTGACGACCGAGCGATTGCAAGACTTCCCGAGAGGTCGTTCGCGCTGATTCTCGCAAGACATCGGCAGCGCGCGCGATTCCTCCCGAACGGACTGGCATCCGTCCGATCCGGTCTTGAAGCTGTGCCGCCACGTCCGCCAGAACGTCCTCATCGGTCGGGCCGAGTCGCGCGAGTCGGCCCAGGATTTCTGCCTGTTTTTTCGCATCAAATCCAGCCAGTACCTGTGCCGCCAAACCGGAAGGCAACTGGGCGGCAATAACGGCGATTGTCTGAGGTCTCTCATCGCTGATCAGGTTCCGGATATCGTCAGCATGCCGATTATGAAGGAATGCGAATTCGCCTTCCGGAACGAGTTCTTCCAGTGGCCGTGGAATCGGCCTGACATCGTGCCACTCGGAAGGCAACTCGGAAGGCAACTCGGGCGAAGCAGCTAGTGAACTCTCGATCGCAGCCGGAATTTCTTCGTTAAGGACGGGACCCCGTTCAACCGGGATGTCGAAATCGGGCGGCGAAGAAATCGCAAGAGCCGTCGTTACTACCGGCCCCATTTCCGAAGCAGCGACGGATACATCAGACGCCGATTGCGGATGTGGCCTGGCGGTTGGTCGAAATGACCAGAATCCGAGCAACCCGATTGCAATTGCAAGAATCGAAATCCCCCAAGGCGAACCGACGAGCGACTGAACATCGATTTTTGGCAACTCATCGTCCTGGGCTGCGTTCCGGGAAAGGTGATCGACACAGGTGACGGCAATCGCGTTGCCCGGCGACTCCGCAGGGATCAGTCGACCGACGATTCGTTCGACCGTTGCGATCACTTCCTCTTCGATCATCTCGGGATTAATCCGCGCAGAAGATTTTTCGCGTCTGGCATTTCGTCGCAGGACGATTTCCCTCAGGTAATCGCGAGGAATCGAAACGCTGACTTGCACCGCCTTGGGAACGGCCGTCGACGATATCCGGCTGCCCGAATCTGTTGCGGTATCATTTTGTCCGTGAAATCGAGCGTGGTGAGTCACCGTCGATGACGAATCAAAAGTGGAGGAATCTGCCACTTCGATCGAACCAGGACGATTTGCCACTGTGTCGGATTCGACACGGCGCGATACCGGTACTTCCCGGTCGGCAGTTGACTTTGCCGTATCGACGCGGACTGTCACGCCGACCTGCGGTATGTGTGACAACGCTTTTTGAATCTGCTGCTCGTATTGCCGTGCGATTTCGCCAGCCGCCAGCAGGTTGCGCGTCTCGATCGATTCTTCGATCGTTTCCCCCGTATAAGCGTGTCCACGAGTGACATCAAACACCGTAACATCCGCGGGCAGCAGATCGGGGATCATGCTCGCCACGACGTGTCTGAGCGATTTGACGAGTGTCGCCGAAATCTCGCGACCGCTTCGCGGTTTCACGGTCACGTTTGCGGTGGCTCGTGGTTTCTGGTTCCAGCCGGACTTACGTTCGGACGCTGCGACCGCAACGCGAGCATCTTCGATATCAGGAACCGCTTTGATCATCCGCCGCAGTTCCTGAAGCAGAAGCGCTTCTTTCATCTGCGATCGCTGGCGATCTGTGCTGAATGGACCGAGTGTTTCGAATTGTTTGAGCATCTGCGAGCCCAAATCGACGGGAAGCGCATCAAACTCAAGCAGGGCGGCATTGTATCGGTCGAGATACTTTCGCGGTGCCATCAGTCTCTGACCATCACGTCGAGAACCAGTCAGACCCGCCGCCACCAATGCTTTTTCGGCGGAGGCAAGTTCATCGGGGGCAAAGACTTTTCCAAACGAGACGGGTTGAAGGTCTGCCGATCCACCCTGAACGAGCAGCCATCCGAATCCGGCAAGAGTTACGAAAACGATCGCGACCGATATCGTCCGTTGTGTCGACGACATCTCGCGGAATTGCTCGAACAGTTGGCGGGTGATGCGCGGTAAAACGTCCATGAAGAACGCGCTATCATTCAAAAAGACCAATCGGGCCACAAGACACGATACGTCTTATAGTTGCGACTGGCAGTTCGAGGCAATGCGAGTCGGAAAACAGAATCCGGTTCACACTTGACTCCGCTTCCCCTTTGCGGACAATGACTTAGACTGTTCGCGGCAGCACGTATGGCTTTTGCCGATACCAGATCGCCTGGTTACAAAGGTTCATGTCTGGCGTTCGATGGATTGCGCTCCTGAAAAAGTCGACGTTCCCCCAACAGGTCAGTTCACAGCCGCGACGTATTGAGGTTTTACTGTAAAAGTCGTCATCTGAACGAGAGCGATCCGTCATGCGAGCTCATCTGATTCCGATCAAAGGCGGGGGTCGTCCGATCCAGATTACCAGGGATGTGACGCTGGTCGGTCGCCAGGACAATTTATGCGATATTTGCCTTGAAAAGAGCAGTATCTCCAAGATGCACTGCCTGATCGTCCGCACCGACGGCCTGCTGTTTATCCGCGACCTGGGCAGCACCAATGGTACCAAAGTTAACGGTCAACGCGTCGTGCGCGGAGCGCTCTTGCCAGGAGATGAATTGGCGTTTGCCGGTGAGAAATTTCGGGTGGAAATGGGACCTGGCGAACCCGATTCCGAGTCTGACGCCGAAGTTCAGAATGCTTACACCGAAGTGATCCACTTGCCTCAGCGAGAGCCCGAGGAGCGTTTTTCGACACATTCCCCCTCAAAAACAAGCGACAGTGACGTCAGATTCATGGATGCCGACTAGATTGGGGTTTGACCTGTTATCGGGATTCTGCTAAGCCGTATGTGCGGGTGCGGACTTTCAATCGCGAAGTGTTGACTTGAACAAGGCCCGGATGCCTGCCAGGCATCGTAGAGCGACCGGATGTTGCCAGCGTTTTCCTGCGTTTTTCGGTGAAGGCTTATGATTGTTGAACGGTATCAACTGTTGATCGCCGACGATGACGACGCGTTTCGTGGTGCGCTGTGCGAAATCTTCGAACCGTTCTTTCGGTTGATCGAGGCTCAGTCGGGCGAAGAGGCTCTTGAACTGGCCGCGCACGAAGAAGTCCACCTCGCATTGCTTGATATGCATATGCAGCGGTTGACGGGGCTGGAAGCGCTGCGGCAGTTGAAAGAGATTTATATCGTCGCCCCGTGCATTCTGATTACGGCAGATTACACGACCGAACTGTGCGATGATGCGGCTGAAGCGCACGCGTTTACGGTGCTGAAGAAGCCGGTGACTCGACGGGAACTTGTCGACGCTGTAGCAACGGCCGTGGCAACGGCTTATCATGACAGCGAACTCACAGATCGGTTGCTGAGTACCTGACCCGAAACTGTTATGCCAACTTTGACTCCCCTTCGACCCGGATTTGGAAGCTCCGAACAGCCACCCGATTTTGCGCATCCGCCGCTGATCGAAGTCTGGCTGGGCCTGGAACTGGCGTTGCCGTCAGATTTTACGTTGATCGAAGCGGCCCAGTGGCGAGACAGGCTGGGACCTGAATGGCTGGGAACATGGCAATCGATCGGTGCTGCCGAGCGTCATTCGCCCGGTACAACGCTGGTCGAACGCCAGTTGCGCAACGTCATGGGTGACAGGGCCATTCGTTTTCATGCGGAAGGATTTTCGTTTGGCTGGCTGGGTTACGACGGTTGTTTGTACCCGCGTTACGAAACGATCCGGGACGGATTCGTTGCAACGCTTGATGCTGTTCGCGATGTCGCACCAACGTTTGGGCCACCGATCCGGTGGACCGTCAGCTACGTCAATCGAATCCCCCAGGGGACCGTCTGGAACACTGACGCAGACTGGACTTTTTTCAAACTTTGGCAACCTGGTCCGTTGCAGAAGTTGAAGTTGGCGACCGACGGCTTTGCCGGTCGTTGGAAGTATCCGCTCAATGCTGGCCGAGGTGAACTCACAATTGAACTGAGTCACGAACCTGCTACAGCCCTTTTGCATGATACGGTTGGGCGAGATACAGTTCAACGTGATACGGAATCGCTCTGGCTGAGAATCACAACCGTTGGCACGATCGAATCGGATGAAACATCGCTTTTCGACGGCATGGATTACGGTCGCGAGACAATCGTGCGAGCGTTCAGTGAGCTCGTCACAACTGATGCCAGGCAGTTCTGGGGCGCTGCCCCCAGAAAGTAATCCGGCAACACCTTACATTGGCTTCGATCCCGACATTGGCTTCGATCCCGGACTTTCCGCACCTGCCGCAGAATCGGACTGACAAACCTGGCCTCAAACCGGACCGCGAGGCGAAACAATCTATTAGTTCGTCGTTCTGACGGGCGACGGAATGAGCGGAAACTTGAGTGTGAAGGTGGTACCGGAACCGATGGCGCTTTCGACGCGAATTCGGCCACCGTGCGATTCCATCACTTCTCGCGCAAGTGACAATCCAAGACCCGTTCCTCCCTGTCCCTGATCGTCGGCCGTTTTCGTTGTGAAGAATGGCTCGAAGATCCGACGCAACTTGTCCGGTGGAATGCCGCTTCCCGAATCCTTGATACTGATCTCGGCTTGAGCCAGTTCACGATTTTCACGAACGGCAACGGTCAGGTGACCACCCTGTTCCATCGCCTGTCGTGCATTGACGATCAGATTGAGGA
>JANXOO010000787.1 GCA_025353525.1 Schlesneria sp.
GCTGCAGTTCGGATTTCCAATGCGATCACATTGACAATGATGTTTGGAATCGGTTGGTGGTGGGGGCGAACGATTGGCGCGAACCCTTTTCACAGCGGGGCGGGTGTCGCTGGAGTCGGTTTCGCGCTGGTACTGATCACGATCGCGCTGGGAGGCTAGCGCGTCATCCACTCTAAAAGGTGGGGTTGGCGAACCCGCAGAATTTGATGAGACTTCTCCTGCACAAGGAGGTGTCCATGAACTGAAAATATATCGTCCGAATGTCGGATGAGGAACGCAGCGCCTGTCAGTCAGGGGTTAAAAAGTTGAAGGCGTCGTCGTTAAAAGTGGGGCGTGCCCGGATTTTGCTCAAAGCGGATGTCGATGTTCCCGGTTAGCCGGATACAAAGATCGCTGAGGCGTTTGACTGCGGGGTGCAGACGGTGGAAAATTTGCGCAAGCGTCTGGTCCTTGATGGCTTTGATGTGGATGACGCACTCCTCAATGTCGCCGAAGTAGCTGTGGCAGGTGGATCGCAATTTGTGACTCGTAAACCACGAGACTCAAAATTTTGCTTCACCGGAAACTGCCCGGCACGGGTTTCGATATACCGAATTCGTCGATTCTGTTCGTGGTGACCGCTCGCTTTGAATCCTCGTCGGCCAAAGGGGCTGGAGGTAATTTAAGGTGGATCGACTTGATTGTCGCGTGACGCAAATCAACCATAAGCAATTAGCCGAGGCGGGGTTCGAACCCGCACGTCCCTATCGGGACACAGGATTTTAAGTCCTGTGCGTCTGCCTGTTTCGCCACTCGGCCACTGAAGAACCGGGATTGTCGCTTGGCCTCGAAGGCACTGCAAGCCTGTTGCCGACGAATGTGCTGATCCCGCAGAAAGTGAATCGCGATCTTCGGTCGGCTGGCCGATCACGTCCTGAAGTCATCTGCACTGCTGGCGGGCTTCGCAACAGTTCGTTCGCAATCATTCGCGAACACGGCGTTTCTCGTCGATCAGGCTATTTGTTTTTCAGGCGGGATCGGTATTTGTCGTAGAACCTGGTTTGACGGCTTTCAGGTTGATACGGCTGTCCCTGAATGAAAACTCCTTTGATCTGTGTCGTTTGCTGAAGCGGCGAACCGTCGGTGATGATCAGGTTCGCTTGCTTGCCAATCATGAGTGTTCCCAATCGATCGCCCATGCCGAGGATTTCGGCGGACGATTGCGTGACAGCGCGTAGTCCTTCGCGTTCGGGGAGTCCATATGCAACGGCCATTGCCGCTTCGAACGGAGCGTTGCGGCTGTTCGAGGCGGTGTCAGAACGAAAACACAATTTGACTCCGGCTTCGTACAGGCGACCGGCGTTCGCGTAGGGGGCGTCGAACGGATCGTATTCTTCGATCGGCTTTCGCATCGCCGGACCGACGATTACCGGGACATTGGCCGCTTTGATCCGGTCGGCGACTTTCCAGCCGTCGGTCACTCCGCACAAGACGATTTTCAGCTTTTCAACGTCCGCGAAATGAAGAGCTTCGACGATCTCCTGTTTCGTTTCAGCCTCGATATAGACGGGCTTCTCGCCGCGCAGATAGGGTTGAAGTGCCTCGTACCGGGGATCGACAAGAGTTCCGGAACCGGCCGGGCCGGATTGTCCGCCGGTTTTGATGTCGTTGTTGGCTGACTTCGAGTGCTGATACAGGCGGGCTTCGTTCAGATGACGTTTCAAATCTTCGATCGCAGGTTTTCGGTTGGCTCCTCCTGGCCAAAGCAGGTGAAGTCCTGCTTCGATGTCGACCACCATTTCGGGCATCGTCCATCCAGCAAGCTTTACCAGTGAGGCCTGGCCTGGAATGATCGCTCCATGGGTTCGTTCGTGGGAGGTCATGTTCGCACCGCCAGCAGGTAGGCATAGTGTCATCGTAATCCCTCCGGCTCTGGCCACCGGAATCAATTCGGAATCGGGATTGATCGCGATCCCCGCGCGCAAGTCCGCCTGAAACTGCCCAATCTCGCTGAGGTCGCTCGTTTCACGGACCTTTCCAATTTCGATCAGGCCCACGGTGGTTCCGGCGTCAATCAGGCCGGGGTAGACGTGCAGACCATTGGCGTTCACCAGCGGCGTTCCTTCGGGAACCGGTA
>JANXOO010000805.1 GCA_025353525.1 Schlesneria sp.
CGAGGTGGAGCGGTAGAAGAAATCGTCATCTCCAAATGCCATGTTGGACGAAGACGAGAGTCGCGAAATACCGTCGCATCAGCCAGTTCGTAATTTGCGAACTTTCATCTTGCCTGGTCGTATTTTACGAACTATAATCCTTCGGAGGTGCCGATAAAAGGAGCAGGATCGGATGCGGGTCATCTCAAAAACACGACTTCGAGAGTTTTGGGAGATCCCCGGCTATGAGGATTCCGAAGGGCCGTTGAGAGCATGGCACACTCATGTCAGCCACAAATCCGTATCGTGGCACTCCTGGGCGGATGTGAAGACGGAGTTTGGATCAGCGAGTCTCATTGGAAACTGTGTGGTATTCAACATCGGAGGAAACAAGTACCGACTGGTCACTCGCATCCTTTACCCAAGCCAGAAGGTTTTTGTGCTGAAGTGCATGACGCACGCGGAATATGACGAAGACAAATGGAAGACAGACTGTGGTTGCTACGAACCTCCCCCGTCAAAACCAAACAAGGGAGTCAAAGCCGCCACTGAGGCCATGAAAGCAACAACGCGAAAGAAACGAGGAACCTGACAGTGTCATCTAAAACCTTGGCAACCAAAACACAATTTCGACTGAAAGGGAAAGGTCGAGACTCGTATTTGGAGCTTGTCCTTGATTTTCCCCTGGCGTCGATCAAATCAGACGCACATCTCTCTGAAGCACAACGAGTCATTGATGATCTGCTTGCTCGTGGCACATTCGATGACGGCGAAGAGATGTATCTCGACGCTTTAAGCGACCTCGTTGGCTCGTACGAAGATCGACATCATCCCATTGTGTCAGCGTCCGACGCCGACATGCTTCGCCATCTGATGGAGGCCAAGGGGGTATCGCAGATGCAATTGAGTCGGGACACGGGCCTCCCCAAGTCCACGATCTCCGAGGTTCTTGCGGGAAAGAAACCATTCAGCCGAAAGATGATCCACACACTGGCAGACTACTTCCAGGTGGACATCGGAATCCTGGCAGCAAATTTCTGAGGCCGCTGCGAAGACGCACTCTGTGGTCCACAGCACAAGTACCGGTAGAAGTTTATCCTGTTCGACATCGGAAATTCTGTCGGATAATGTCCTTTATTGACTTTTTGTAAAAATAGACATATCGTAAATGTGTGAAGGACGCAGCCACTCGTCGGCCAACTCAATGAATCAGATGCGAGAGCAACCTGGTGCCCTTTGATCTCCCACTTTCCGCGGCCCTTCGAAAAGCTCGCTGGAAGGTCAAGATTCGGGAAAAGGAGAGTCGGGAGCCTCCGCACGTGACGGTCCTTCGAGGAACGCAAGCATGGCGAATCAATCTGAGAACGGGTGAGTTCATGGATCGACTGCCTGATCCCACTGACGTACCCGAAGAGATTATTGACCACATCAAGGCAGAGGAAAACTGGACTTTGCTCTGCGAACAGTGGGATCACAAATACCCCGCAAATCCAGTTCACGAGCCAGATGAAGACGGCGGAGAATGACGCAATGACCGTGAAAACCAATCAGGTACCTGCCACCCTCCAGATGTTCCTGCTCGACAAGGCGAAGAAGCGTCCGGAACGATTTTCGATACTGCATCCACAGGTCGTGTCATCAACAAAGGGCTTACGAGATTCACTTGCCCACGCGACAAAGGACACGCTTTGGGTTAGCTACGAGAAGGATCTCACCGAGGCTTTGCTCAAAACCGTTTTGGGACCACCTCGTTCGCTTGGCAAGGCCCTTCTGATCCACGCTCTGAATCCGCTCTCCATTCCCGTTTTGACGAGTTGCTTCAGACGATTTGCCTCAGCTTCAAACAAGGAGTTTCTGCCCCCCCATGAACTGGCCGAGGCATTGCAGGCAGAGAACTCACCCAATCTCTTCATTGGTGGCAGCGTTGATCCCGCTAATCAGACGATCACCCTTTGGCGAGGAAACCTGGAACCGCTGACCGTCTCCTTTTCGGCATTCGAGAAATCAGGAGACGGAATCGAACCCGACTTTGACAAGTTCTCTGTGACAGACTCGGGCCAGACTGTTCGGTTGGGTGACTACGAGGCGGCTGCAGATGCCATTCTTTACGAGTTCGATCCGGAGTACCGTCGACATGTTTCCAGGGAGCGTCGGCAGTCGGAACAAACATTCGGAGCGTCGTTACGCCGTCTACGAAAGCAAAAGGGCTTACGACGGGAAGACTTTGAACCAGACATCGCGGCCAAGACGATCGCTCGCATCGAGCAAGGCCTGGTGCAACGGATTCAAAAGGACACACTGGTCTCGATCGCGGATCGTCTGCAAGTAAAAGTCGATGAGATTGAAACTTACTGACGACGCAGAAGCCCAAATCAGACCCGACTGAATGGCCGAAGTATCTGTACGTCAGATTGACTCACAACACTGGGGAGAGCATCCTGTGTGGCAAATAGCCACACGGACCAATTATTGTCGCGAAGGGACAATCCATGGCAACAGCATCTCGAAATGATGCACGGATCAATGTCCCCCCTGTGTGACATTAATGAGTGAGACAGTTTAACAGTTCTCGATGTGTGCAGGGCGGTAAGGAATCCGATGATGATTGATAAGGGAATACAGGACGCGGAGCGCCCCGCAGCAGCTGGAACGGAAGGAGGTCGTAGGCCGACTGGAGTTCCGGCGGCTGCGGATTCGATTTTCCCCTCCGGGGGTGCCCCGATTGGACCTAATGGAAGTAGTTCTCGGTCCCATCCAATCCTCAGGTCGTGGAAAGACCCGTCCGGCGTCGGTTTACCAAGGCATAAAAGAGCGACATTCTCCGACAAATCGCAGCCTGTACAAGAGTCGGGCAGGTCGGACAGATCCTGCGCCGTGAAGGGCTCTACTCTTCGATTGTCAGTAGCTGGCGTCAGAAAGACAAACAAGGGAGGCTGGACGCGAAGACCACCACCAAACCTGTCGTCAAACCTGCAGCCCAAGACGCACGCATGCCTCAATTGCAACGCGAGAACGCATGCCTCAAGGCGCGGTTGCAACAAGCGGAATTGATCCTCGAGATCCAAAAAAAAGCCTCCGAGATCTTGGGGATTTCCCTGAAGACGCTCGACAACGAAAGGATCGACTGATGGTCGTTGCAACCGAATTGGCACCGAGCGTGGGAACCACCGTCGCCTGTCGCGCCCTGGGAATCTCTCGCGCCGGGTTTTATCGCCGACAAAACCCACGACCGTTGCCTCGCCCGTCAAAGGACCGCAATCCTTCCCAGCGAGCGCTCAATAACGCGGAACGCCGGAATGTTCTGGACCTGCTCAACTCGCCGCAGTTCGTGGATCGGGCACCCGCACAGGTCCACACAGCACTGCTGGACCAAGGCATTTATCACTGTTCCACACGAACCATGTATCGAATCCTCAATGACAATCAGGAAGTTCGTGAACGTCGAGATCAGTTGCAACATCCGCATTACCACAAGCCGGAACTGATCGCCTCTGGTCCCTGCCAAGTCTGGTCCTGGGATATCACCTTGCTCCCTGGGCCGGGGAAGGGATCGCGATACCACTTGTATGTGATTCTGGACATCTTCAGCAGATATGCGGTCGGTTGGTTGCCCGGACACCGCGAATGTTCCGAACTCGCCTCCCGGCTGATCCGTGAAACCTGCGACAAGCAAGAAGTTCAACCCGACCAACTCACGATTCATTCCGATCGAGGGCCAGCCATGAAATCGCAGACCGTTGCTCAATTGTTGGCCGCGCTGGGAGTCGTCAAATCCCACAGCCGACCACGCATCTCCAACGACAACCCTTTTTCTGAAAGCCAGTTCAAGACCTTCAAATACCAACCCGATTTCCCCGATCGATTCGCATCGTACGACGAAGCCTTGGCGTACTGCACCGAGTTTTTTTCCTGCTACAACGACCACCATTACCACTCGGGTCTTAACATGCTCACTCCCGCATCCGTTCACTATGGACTCGACGTCAACATCGTCGCCAGTCGACGACGGACATTGGAGGCGGCTTACGCCGCCCATCCCGAACGATTCGTTCTCGGTTTGCCGAACCAAAAAATGGCACCCCAAACCGTGTGGATCAACCCCCCAGACGTATCACTACAAACGACCGATCCCACAACAACCAAAAATGACAAGAAACTTCTCAATACTCACTAAATTCTTTTGAAAACTGTCTCAAAGTTATTGACACGCACCTCATGTTGGTTCATTGACCTTCGGTGAGATCGATTTGCATCTCTTTCTGATGTGCGGGGAGATTGCCAGTCCCGTCGGCCGGGGTTTCCAAAAGCGATGTGTGCTTAAAGAGCAGGCGATCCTTGAACGCCGCGAGGATTAACAGCAATCCGATCGGCGCAAAAACAGACGGAAACAACCAGCGTTGAACGAAGCTGTCGATGCATGCGTTGTCAGGGCTGGTTTCGCGATAAAGGACTCGGACACGGGCGTTCAGTGTTGGACGTGGATTGGTAGACGTACCTTCAAATCGGATTTTCTCAGCATTCCGAGAAGTAAATTCCACCACGGGAATATAGTTGGGACCCTCGCCACTATCGTCGATTTGCACGTCGACAATTGTGCCGTAAGTTGAGATAGCAGCTTGGCCGAATCGAATCTGAAAGACGCAGAAACCCATACCGACGAAAAGGAAGAGAAGACCGAATGCCAACAAAAGAAATTGCCAGATCCGTTGGAATTGATCTACGGCAACGATGTGCATGTGCGCTCCTGTTTGACGGGCGAAAGTATTGCCATAACGCGGCAAGCGAGATTTCGGATCTTTCCGAGCCTTCAGATTTTAATAACTTTTTCGAGAAAACAAAGATCTTGATGAATCGGCAGTCGGTTGTATCTGACCGGATTTTGAGGATCACATGAATCGTCGATTTCGCAGATGCAGTGGCATCACTTGCAGATTTTTCTCATCACCCTGCCACTCTTCGACATCCCTAGGGTTCGCTTTTTGATCCGACAACTCGATTGTCACGTTGTACTTGACGAGTTCACGCTTTTTCGACTGTGACGAGGAACACCAAGATGGCATGGCTCGTGGTTTTCTTGATCTTTTTGCCTTGTTTCTTGGCTCCAAATCGCCGAATTTACCGATGACGCCGACGGTCGTTGCCTTCTACGTCGTCTCCAGCACTCTGATTGTCGGGCTGGCAGTTGGCCTTTGGTTGATTTCTCGTGGAACCTTTTGACACGGTTGCGGGAGAATGGCCGCAATCCCGAATGCAACTTCGAGAATGGAAACCCTCATGGAATGGCTGTTGATCCTTTTGATGGTCGTGTTTTTGTTGATCGCCTCAAGCGAGCCACGTTTGCCGATGACGCCGAAGCGTCAGGCCGCAGTGGTCGGCGGGGGCTTAATGGCATTGGCTGTGGCCGTCACGTTCACAGCTTTGATTTATTTTCGGTAAGCGGTGCTCGAAGGACTTTTTGGAACATTTTATGGACTCTTTGGTGATTGTTGGGATCTTGGTACCTCTGTTGTTGATTCAAGTTTTGGTTCCAAAAGCTCCCGATGGCAATGTCATTCGACTTGAACGCAAAATCGATCTCATCCTTAAACATTTGGGACTCGACCTAAGTCAAGGTATGTACGAGAAAATTATTGAACTATTGAAGGCAGACAAGAAAATCGAGGCGATCAAATTCTACCGAGAACAGTCGGGAGTTGGACTCAAGGAAGCAAAAGACTATGTTGAGAGTCTTTCGATTTCCTGACGAACGGCATTCATGAACGAACATATCGGACGAGTATCCGAATCACCGTGGAGAATTATGTCGTATCGGCCGTGCCGATCTGGCCCCGTTACCACTGGTGAGTCTGGCCCGAGTTCCGTAGTTCGTGTGGGTGTGGGTGTCGCAGGCCACAGTGCTGCAACTGCCGATCACCTGGATGAATTGGGGAACCCTCGATGCTTGTCATCATAATGCCACCACATCAGAATATCGTCATTGATTTTCGAAAAGAAGCTCACATTTAGATTTATGGTTATCTTCTGTAGATGCGTTCCTGGTCTCGGTGGCTTCGGGATATCATTCAAGAGGTCGAAAGCGCAGTCGTATGGGTCATTAAATTCATTAGGGTCGGAGAACCAGATTTGCGACGTTGCAAGGTTCCCGAGGGGTTCGGCGTGGTGGCTTGGTACTGATAAATTCTTTTTGGCAGGTCCAATTTCGCCTCGCTTCGGTCGAATCGTGCCAAGGGTTTAAGGTCGTCAAACAGTTTTGCTTCAGATCATCAACCCAGCTCGGCCTCCTTAAAGCAAGGATGCGATATCCGACTGTCGGACGAGCTCAAATCAGGCATCAATTGCACGTTGAACTGATCTCAGTTCAACAAAAAAACAAAACTGCCACGCAGATTAAAAACTGCGTCGATCCGACACACCGACGCTGCTTCAATTACTCGCGACTGGAGGATGAAATCAGGTTATGGCCATCTGCGCTTCGATGGTCGTTTGTCCGCGTGGGAGAGCTTCTTCTGCTTCTCCGTATTTCCTGCTCCATTACAAAACTCAACACCACCGCAACGTGAATGCGATGCCACTGCAACATAATCGGGGCGACAGGACGGCTGTTGAACTTTTTGTCGCCGGAGTCGAGCGTTGGGAACCCGAATTGCAGAGGTGCTTGGATGACGTAACATCTTAGTCGGTTTGATTTTGCCTTACGTCCAAAGCGATAGGGCCGGAATAGCAGCGTGGGCCGGGAGTGGTTCCCGGCCCGGGAGGATTTCGCTTTGGCTCAATCACGAGGCGGCAGTTTCTGCGGCCACGGGTCACCCTGCTTCGGCTTCACCTCGATCATCAACTTGTTCAGTTTGACGGTAAACTGGAACGGCGTCTTTTCGTCGTAGTCGTCGACGACCGGCGTCCCGGTGTCCTCGCCCACATCGAGGGTCTCGTCGGCCGAGAACCGAATGGGGGTCGTACGCTCGATCTTGCCCTCG
>JANXOO010000821.1 GCA_025353525.1 Schlesneria sp.
CCAACGTCGAACCGATCTTTGACAATCTGAATGCATCGGATCGCGTCTTCACTTTTAGTACTGCGTCTGCTGCGATCGATTTGGTCACCGCTGGTGGCGGCCTGAAATTGGGCTCAACCCAAAGTGATTCGGTCACGTTTGTGGATCCGACTCACTCGCTAACGATCAACGGTGGAACCGGTAACGACGTCATTACAGTCTCGTCTGTCGATCCGGGCTTTCGAGCATCGCTGACGATCGACGGAGCGTCGGGTAACGACACGGTCAACCTGAATGGACCACTTGTTCTTGGCTCGACAACGTCGACGGGCAGCCTGACCGTGACTGCCGAGACGGTCAATCTCGCAGCGAATATCAGTACCAACGGAGGAACCGGCGTTGCCGAAGGGGATGTCACAGTCACGGGGACCAGCGGCATTCATCTGGCTTCGAATCTTACAATCAATACTGATCGGAATACGGGTGCCGACGGGAACATTACTTTCAACAATCCGCTCAATGCCGATCTGGCGGCCAATGGACGACTATTGACGCTGACGGCCGGCGACGGAACCGTCTCGATGCAGGATATTGGGAGCAACCAGGCTTTGGGCGGGTTCACGGTCACCTCGTCGTCTCTCGTGACACTTCAGCAGGTTCATGCGACGGCAGGTGGAATCCACGTCACTGCGGCGGCAATCGATCTGAATGGAAATCTGACAACAAACGGACTGCCGACAGCCGGGAATGTTTCGCTTGCCGGAGCTGTCGTCCTTGGTGCAGATCTGATGATTGCAACCGATTCCGCCGTACCAGGTGATGTCAGCGTTGTCGGTTCGATCGACGGATTTCATCGCCTGACGGTTTTGGCCGGAACGGGCTCGGTCAACTATGCTGGCCTGATCGGGGGGACAAACCCTCTATCCGATTTCAGTACCACAGGCCAAACAATCTCTGTCGGAGGAAACGTTCAGACTGACGGTGGAACGGTTACTTTTGTCGGGAATACGATCGTGGCCGCAAGCGATCTGACGATCGACACGGCGAAAAGCCCTGCGGTTGCTCCCGGAGCGGTCAATTTCACCGGAAGCCTCAGTGCGTCGTCGTTCGTGAACGATCTGGTGATTGACACGTCGACAGCCGGAGCATCCAGCGCGGGGGCAGTCACACTTCCTGCTGTTGGAAACGCGGGCGCCAGCTTCTTGCACGATTTGACCGTCGTCGCGACCAGTGGCTTGGGAATGAATGCCGACATTTCAATACTGAACCTGATGACGATCAACGGTGCTCTTTCTGTGACCGGCGGATCAATCCTTGTCGACAGCCAGGTCCGAACGGGGGGCGATGTGTTGCTGACGTCCCTTGGTTCGAACGGCAATCTGACGACCACGAATACATCGAGCATTATTTCCGGTGGCGGAAAGATCGACCTTGTCGCGGATCAGATCCTTTCCATTGGTGGCAACGTCGAAACTCAGTTTCGCGACGTGATTCTCGTAGCCAATAACGTCGTGATCGATCCTGCGAGCGCGACAATCCGTGCCGTCGGTCATACGGTGACGGTGAAGCCGCGAACTGCCGGGACAACAATTGATCTTGGCGGTGCGGATGCCGCAGGGATTCCCGCGACACTCGGGCTGACAAATTCCGAATTAAGCCGAATTGCAACAGACAGGCTGATCATCGGCGACACGACGTCAGGGGCAATCTCTCTGACGGGAGACATCGATCTTTCCGGCAGCCCGACTCCGATCCCATTGCTGATTCTGAAATCTGCAGCGGGCGTCAGTGGTTCTGCGAACAGCCTTGCGGTCAGCGACCTCGCGGTACGAGCGGGAGGTCCCGTAACGCTCGGGAGTGCATCCAACGCGATCACAAACGTCGCGATCGTCACTTCGTCGGGGGGTATCACGCTGAACGATTCCATCGATCTGACGGTTGGAACGGTGGACGGTCTTTTGGGAATAGTTGCTCGCGGCAACGTAACCGTCGCAACGACCGGACGTTTGGAAGTAAGCCAATCGGTGACGACGTTGGGAGGATCGGGAGGATCCGTTTCAGCCAGCGGTGCAACTCTTGACGCCCCGGTCACGGCGGGAGCGGGTTCCATTATGTTGACCGGGGGCGGACCGGATCTGGTGGTCAACGTCGATCAGACGAACGCGGGAGACCTTGTTTTCTCGGCAAATCGGAATGTCATTTTGAACGCCAGGCTGGATTCCACCAGTGGCAATGTCGATCTAAGTGCGAATGGGACGATTTTTGGTTCGACCGATATCACGGCGGACGGGATCGGCGGGACGGGTGGCAATGTTGTTTTTCATTCGCCTCACGTTCTGACGGCTGACGAAACGATCAATGCGGCACGAAATGCGACGTTTCAGTCGACTGTTGATGGTCCTTTTGCGTTGATTGTGAATGCGGCAGCCGTGACCCGGTTTAACGGTGCTGTCGGAAGCTTAACTCCGCTGACCTCGCTGACGACAGATTCGGCGGGCTCGGTCAGTTTGAATGCCGATGTCACAACCACAGGCTCGACAATCTTCAATGATGCGGTGACTCAAACGAGCGACCTGGCATTGACCACGACCGGAAACGGAAACATCGTTCTGAATTCGACGCTGGGAATGGCCGGTCACAACCTCGCGTTGGCGGCTGGTGGGTCTGGAAGTGTTTTGATCGCTGGACCTGTTACGGGAGGCGGAGATCTGTCGGTCGTGTTGGCGAACAATGCCACGTTCGGGTCGCTTTCGGTCAATACAGTCAGCGTCAACGCGACCGGGACGGCGTCGTTTTCGAGTGTGGTCAATACGTTCGGGACGATTGCGGGGTCGAACGAAGGATTTCGGGTATCAGCGTCTTCGATTCAATTCAAGGCGAGTTCCGGATCACTCGACACTCATGGGCACGATGTGACTTTGACGGGAGATGCCATCGCATTGCCGACGACA
>JANXOO010000829.1 GCA_025353525.1 Schlesneria sp.
CGAAACTGGCGGGCTCCAGGAAATACGTGACTCGCATCGCTTGGTAGTCGCGCCGCAGTTCGGTCTGCGTCTTTGCAGAAGGTTCCAGGCTTCGCTTCGTCATAATTCGCCCACGAACTGCCGAAGAAATGGCGGGTGTGCGGGGCTGGGAAGGCCATGTTCGACGAAGGCTGGATAACGGAAAGCAGGCCACGATTGACCTTGAGTCACTTCCCATCGGACCGTCGATCAGGACAGGCGCGTGGCGAGCAACTTTTCCAATGCGGCAAATTCCACCGGTTTAACCAAGTGGCCGTCGAATCCAGCATCGTTCGACTTTTGCCGGTCTTCGTCCTGACCCCACCCGGTCACGGCCGCGAGCAACATGTTCTTCCCCCAAGACTGCTCTCGTATCCGACGGGCCACTTCATACCCGTTCAACTTCGGTAACCCAATGTCGAGTAACACCACATCGGGACGGAACGTCCCCGCTGCTTCCAATCCGGCTTGACCGTCGTAGGCTGTGTGAGTTTCGTGACCTGACGCCTTAAGCAACATGGCGAGGGATACCGCCGAGTCACGGTTGTCATCGACTACGAGGATTCGACGACTCTTCATGTTCGTCGACAGGTGGCCGGCCGGCGCTGGTGCCGGCCTGATCTCATCCGCCATAATCGGAAGGCGGATCGTGAATTCACTTCCCTTTCCTATTCCATCACTCCGCGCTTCTACCGTCCCGCCATGCAACTCGACCAGGTTTTTTACTACCGCCAAGCCGATCCCCAACCCTCCGATCGAACGTTCCAAAGAAGTATCGAGCTGCGTGAACATGTCGAAGACTCGGGAAAGCTGGTCGGGGGCAATGCCGATGCCATTGTCCCGCACGCGGATGACGGCCTGACTGCCTTCGCATTCGACGGCCAGCCAAATCTGCTTTCCCTTTTCGCTAAACTTGCAGGCATTGTCGACGACGTTGCCGATGATCTGTGCCAGCCGGACTGGGTCGGCGTTCAGGTACACCGGATCCGGCGGCAGCGCGACCTCGAATTCGTGATCCGCGCAACACGCCGACAAGCGCGCGGCTTCGATGGTTTGGCGTACGACCAATGCCAATTCAACTCGGCCCCGACGCAGTTCGATTTTTCCCCGGCTGACGCGGCTGATCTCGAGCAGGTCGTCCACCAGCCGGACCAAATGGTTAATCTGGCGCTCCATCATCTCGCCCACATTTTGGATGATCTCTTTGTCGCCGTTCGCACGTCTCAGCACCTCC
>JANXOO010000828.1 GCA_025353525.1 Schlesneria sp.
CGTCAGGGATCAGATCGTCACGTCCAAGTTCTTCCAGATAGGCGCAGGCGGTCGACGAATAGTGATAATCGAGACTTAACCGGATCAGGAACTTCAACCCCGCTTCGCTTCCCAGTCGCGCCGAGGCCCATGCCGCTTCCATCTGGACTCTGGAGTCTGGATGGTCCATGGCGAGCGCCAGCAATTGCTCGCGCTGAGGTTCGCCAATGAACGGCAACGACGCGGCGGAGCTGTGCGCGAAACTGAAGTCATCTTTTTTACTGCTGCGCAACCAGTGACGAAGCTTCTGCACACCTTCATGCGTATCAAACGGATGCGCCGAAATCAGTTCTTCGCGCGTCAACCGATTGACCCAGTCGAGAAAGGCGACGCAAGCAAACCCGTCCGGCAACGGGTCACTCAACCGATCGACCAGATCGGGAATTATCGGGTCGAGTTCTCCGAATTGTTCGAAGATCACGGCCCACAGATAGCCTTCTCGTAAAACCGGGTGATACGCAGCCTGAACGAGTCGATCGAGTCCTTCATCAAGGCCGTATCGGGCAAAGGTTTTAATTGCAAACAGCAACTCGTTCTGTTGTTCGTCAGCCAGAGGAAGTCGCGCGTCATAGATACGAACGAGCAACGGTATGCCTTGCCGCACCAGACACTGAAACGGGCTGATCGCGGTCACCGATTGAAAGAGCGACACCAGTTGGTGGAACGCGGGCGAAATACCTGCCACTTCAACGGGGCGATCCCCATATTGTCCTGTTGCATTAATCAAAGATTCGGCATCATCGAGCGACTCGATTTCATAACGCCCAAGGTCATCCAGAGCCTTGCCAAGATTTCCGCCTTCCGCCAGTCCGTTTTCCAGAGCCAACTGCAATGGAGTTTTTGTCGCCATCCGATTCAATCTCGTTTCACTTTATAAATCTGACCGTTTCAGTCGGTTTGACGCCGCATGGCCTGACGCATTTCGCGGTCGGCATCGTTTGATTTCAGTTTCTCGCGTTTGTCATGATGCTTCAGGCCCTTTCCGACGGCGATCGTGACCTTGACGATGCCTCGTGCGAGATGGACTTCCAACGGGACGAGCGCTAACCCCTTCTGGCTGGCCACTTCGGCAAATTTTTGAATCTCGCGACGGTGCAGCAGTAACTTCCGGTGCCGTTTGGGGTCGTGGTTCAAATAGGTGGCCTGCGGGTATTCAGCGATGTCGCACCCCACCAGCCAGACTTCTTTTCCCTGAACCCGGACGTACGCTTCTTCGATCGAAATCTTGTTGTTGCGAACGCTTTTGACTTCGCTGCCGTGCAGCATGATGCCGCATTCGAGCGATTCAGACAGTTCGTACTCGTGCTTCGCCTTCCGGTTGCGGCAAACGATGCGTGAGAGTGAATAATCGGGTTTGGTGTCTGCTTGTTTCGCCATTATTCCACTTGCAGTGATGCCGTTGAGTTGACGACGGGATCGGTCGCGGAATCAGGTCCCCGGTTTTCCGGTTCCAGGGTTCCATACGAGGACTTCCTGTCAATATGTCTGCACCTCTGGATCACAGTGCTGACAAATCGTCAGCCGCATTCTAGTCATTCACGGCGGCATAACGAAATACGTGCGGCTGATTTTTACGCAGATATTCGACCACGATCTCCTCACCCAATCACTTCTGGTCGGAAGGTCGACTGAATATACTCTGGTTCGTCATCTGTTTTGTCGTCGCATCAAGGAATGCCCATCATGTCATCGACCGCACCGAAAGAATTCAAGGCCGTTCTGGATCCGACAGAGCTGTCAAAAATTCCCCGCGACCTCAGTTTTCATACGGTGGCAAATCCGGCGCCGCAGGTTTTGACGGTACCTCAAATTGAACAATTCAATCGGGAGGGTTACGTCAAAGGGATCAGGATTTACTCCGACGCCGAGATTGCCGGGATTCGGTTCTATTTTGATGAATTGCTTGCAACGGTCGTAGCGGCAGGGGGCGACAGCTATTCGATCAGTTCTGCGCATCTGAAGTACGGTCGGGTCTGGGATATCCTCGCCAATGCCAGGATTGCTGCATGCGTACGCGACCTGCTCGGCGAAAACGTGGTCGGCTGGGGTTCGCACTTCTTTTGCAAAATGCCCCGTGACGGAAAGAAAGTCGCCTGGCATCAGGACTCGAGCTACTGGCCGCTCACTCCGTCCAAAGCGGTGACCGTATGGCTGGCTGTGGATGATGCCGATGTTGAAAACGCCTGCATGCGTTTTGTTTCAGGCTCGCACCATTTTGGCGCGATGACGTTTCGACCCAGTGATCCCGCAGAACATAATGTCCTTAATCAAACGATCGAGAACGTCGAACAATACGGAAAATTCGTCGACGACTGTTTGAAGGCGGGCGAAGTGTCGCTCCATTCGGATCTGTTGCTGCATGGTTCGGAAGCCAACATGTCTGATCGGCGACGTTGTGGACTCACGCTGAGGTACGCTCCGGCAGACGTACATGCCTACATGGACTGGAACCAAAAGGGAGTTTGGGTGAGCGGCAGCGATCCCTCGGGACACTGGACAAACCGGCCTCGTCCTTCGACCGACTGATGACGGTCAATCGATTTCGAAGCGGGCGGCCATTGGCATGCGTCGTCCGCTTCCGAAAGCTCGCGAGGACAGCTTGATACCCGGTGGCATCTGACGCCGTTTGTATTCGTTGCGGTCGAGCTTTTTGGCAACCCATTCAACCGTTTCCGGCGGAAACGATCGACTGAGTGTCGCCACCGATTCTTCCCTCTCGATCAGTCCTTCCAGAATATCATCAAGGACCGGATACGGCGGCAATGAATCCTGATCGAACTGATTTGGTGCCAGTTCGGCACTGGGCGCCTTGTCAAGAACGTTGCGCGGGATCACTTCGCGACGTTCACGAACGTCGTTGATGTAGTGGCAGATTGCATAGACATCGCGCTTGAAGAGGTCTGCCAAAACCGCGAAC
>JANXOO010000850.1 GCA_025353525.1 Schlesneria sp.
TTGCACGGCACTTCCAGACAACCCGATGACCGATGCCTTTGTCGCACAGCTTCGTTCGTTCGGGGTCGATACGGATCTTGTCGTTCGTATGAAAACAGGTCGCTTCGGGATCTACTTCGTCGAAAACGGTGCGAATCAGCGCGGCGGGACTGTTACGTATGATCGGGAAGGATCGAGTATTTCAATAGCGACCGCCGCCAGCTACTCGTGGGACAAAATCTTTTCCGGCGCTGACTGGTTTCACATCACGGGAATTACACCGTCGCTCAGTCGCGAAGCGGCCGAAGCGTCGCTCGAATCCGTTAAACGGGCGACGCAGCGAAAAATCACTGTTTCATGCGACCTGAATTTCCGCAAAAAACTGTGGAACTGGGAACCGGGAACGAAACCGGCCTCTCTGGCACGTCAAACAATGGAATCGTTACTGCCCTACGTTCAGGTCCTGGTTGCCAACGAGGAAGATGCTGAACACGTGCTGGGCATCGCCGCAACAGGAACAAACGTCGAAGCGGGTGAGCTGAACTTGCAGGGATATGAGGATGTCGCGCGACAAATCGTCGAACGATTCCCCAACCTTCGTTACGCCGCCATCACCCTGCGCGAAAGTCATTCTGCGAGCCACAATAACTGGGGAGCGATGCTCTATGATGGGATGACCCGGCAGTCCCATTACGCTCCGACGGATAGCGGCGGCAGATACTCACCCTATGAGATTCACAACATCGTCGACCGCGTCGGTGCAGGCGATTCATTCGCAGGCGCCCTGATTTTCGCCCTGCAAACCCCGGAACTTGCATCTCCGGCCACGGCACTTCAGTACGCGGTCGCAGCAAGTTGCCTCAAGCACAGCATTCTCGGCGACTTTAACGATGCCACGCGACCAGAAATTGAAGCGTTGATGAAAGGGGGCGGAAGCGGCAGAGTGAGTCGGTGACGGCTCTTTCCGCCGTCCCGTGTGAGGCATCGTTTGGAAGTCGGCTTCGACTCACATGATCCACTCCGGATTTCTATTCGTCGCACGCTCGTCCATCCAGCATTTCGATCATCTGAGCTCCGACCGATAGTTCTGTCGGTTCCGCGGGAGGCAGGTTGAGTCGTCGGACCATCGCCTCGGCTTTTTCGAACGGACAGTATCGTTCCCAATGGACGACAAGTTGCTGAAACTCGGGATCTCGCATCGCGTCGGGCATCCCGGGATACCGATTTGCCTGATGAGCCGGATTCGATGCAACCAGCTTCCGATAACAACTTGCCGCGACCTCGGGCCATCCGGCCCGGCAGGCTTCGACTCCGGCCAATAACAGAAACCGGTCGCGGACCTGCGGTTGCTGTTTTTGGTCCGAGAGGACTGCCAGTTGTACGTAGACACTCATCGCTGCTTCGTGATCTCGCATGTCAACCCGATCAGTAGGGGATCCGCAACGAATCGTAAGAGAGCTCGACCCCCTTGGGAAGTCGCGCGTTTGTCGCCTGATATTCAAGGCGATGAGATATATGCGTCAGGTACGTTCGTTTGGGCTTCAGTCGCCCGACCGCTTCGAGTGCCTGGGGGATTCCAAAATGGGTCGCATGCGGTTCGTCTTGCAACGTGTCAAGGACCAGAACATCCAGACCTTCCAGCAGCGGCCAGCTCTCATCGGGAATCAGACTGACATCCGTACAGAAGGCCACATTGGCAATCCGAAACCCCAGGATCGGCAGTCGCCCGTGCATCAATCGGATCGGCTGAATCGATTCACCCAGAATTTCAAACGGTTGCAGGCCGATGCGGTGCAGTTCGAGCAACGGAATTGCCCCGTAATGCAGTTCGGGCATCGACGAAGGGAACGCGTACGAGAACGATGTCCGAATCTGTTGCTCGACACGCTCTTCGCAATACAGATCGACCGGTCGTTCGAGTCGGTACCCGAAGAGTCGCAAGTCGTCGAGTCCAAAAATGTGATCGGCATGCCCATGGGTGTAGATGACCGCTTCCACCAGGTCGATTCGCTCACGCAGCAATTGCATTCGTAATTCGGGCGACGTATCAATCAGGAACGTCCCTCGTGGCGTACGAACGGCAACTCCTGTTCGAGTCCGATTGTTGCGCGGGTCCGTCGATTCGCAAACATCACAATGACAGCCGATGACAGGAACGCCGTGGCTGGTTCCGGTCCCGAGCAGGATGAGTTCGCGATCCGATTGAAAGGGCATGAGGTTTGTCACTCGACGTGTTGGAAATCAGTGATTTGCCGTTCAGTGTATCAGACGATTCACCATTCGACAGCGTTGATTGTATTGACAGGAAAACATCCGGCAAATGACCGAAGCCGCTCCTAATCGCCGTGATTTTCTGAAAGGACGCGCCGTCCGAAGTGCTGTTGAACAGGCGGGCGAACGATTGGCGAATGAACTGGTCCGACCCGGGGCGGTCGCACGGGGTCCGATACAACTGCTGCGTACGGCCGCGATGGCGTGCGATTTTGACGTGATGGTCAATCCCGACGGACCTGCCCACCAGATCCAGGCCGCTTCCGAAGCACTCGACCTTGTTCACACACTCGAACAACAGCTTTCTGTTTATCGGAATGACAGTGAATTGAGCGAACTGAATCGCCGGGCGTTTGCAGAACCCGTTCAGGTTGAGTCCAACTTTTTCGAACTGCTCGTTCGATCCCGGTCGATCAGCGTTCAGACATCCGGTGCGTTTGACCCGGCGTCCGGAGCATTGATCAGTCTTTGGCGTGATTGCCGAAAAGAGGCTCGAATTCCGACTGACGACGAAATCACGCAAGTGCTGTTGCGATGCGGAATGGCCCATGTACGGTTCGATGACTCATCGAAGTCCGTAGCGTTCGATCGGGCTGGAATCGAATTCAACCTGGGCGCAATCGGCAAGGGATATGCAGTCGATCGCGCGGCCGAATGTTTGCTGGAAAAGGGAATTTCAAACTGGCTGGTCCACGGCGGGCGGAGCAGTATTCGGGCTGCTGGAAGCCACGCTGGCCATGACGGGTGGCCTGTCGGATTGAAAAATCCGCTTCTTCCCGACAAGCCGTATGCGACGCTGCTTCTCAAAGATATGGCGTTAGCGACAAGTGGCACGGCGGTCCAGTGGTTTCGCCATGATGGACGCCGTTACGGACATATTCTCGATCCGCGGACAGGTTGGCCGGTGGAGTCTTTGTTATCGGTCAGTGTGATTGCCCCCGATTCCGCAGCGGCAGACGCTCTGTCGACTGCTTTTTTTGTATCAGGAGTCGAAAAGAGTCTCGCTTGTTGTGATAATCTACCTGATTCCGTGGGGGTTGTTTTTTTTCCGCTACCGGTCCGGGGCCAAACTTTGGCGCCGATCCTGCACAATATCCCCTCGGATCGTTGGTTTCCCGAGTAATATTTTGTCATAATCACCGGTTTGGCCGGATGCCGCCGCGGCATGTCGTTTTCATCGGAAAGTAGATCCCGAGTGCCGTCAGATTTTCGTAAAATATCATGGTTCGCAGTGGTCCTGCTGGTCGTGTTGAGGATTT
>JANXOO010000875.1 GCA_025353525.1 Schlesneria sp.
ATTCTGCGATTCCGTCCGATCACGTTGACAACACTGCCGCGTTGCTGGGTGCTCTGCCACTGGCGCTCGGAACGGGGGTCGGTTCAGAGTTACGCCAGCCTATGGGAATTGCGATCGTCGGCGGACTGATCTTCAGTCAGATGTTGACGCTGTACACGACACCGGTCGTCTATTTGTATCTTGACCATTTTCGCTTGTGGTGCGATCGACTGCGCCGCAGAAAACCCGTTTTATGAAGCGTGATTCCGGCTGCGGGTACAACGGCATGAATGAAATCAGGACACGAAATGGACAATCCAAAACCGAAGCCGTTTCCGGGGCTCACGCGAAAAGTCCTGTCGTTGCTCGTGCGACTGTATTTGTTGTGTCTTGCGCCATTGGCGTTTTTTCAGCGTACGCTGATCTATCATCCGAGCCGGTGCAGGCCACTGATTGCGTCTGAATACGAGTTTTCGCAGGCTGTCGTCAACGTGACGGTCCGTGCGTCCGAGGGGCTCGTATTGCATGGTTGGCTTGCACTGAGCGGGACTTCACATAATTCGCCAGTGACCGACATCAATCAGTCGCTCGGTTCGACGGTGCCGGTCGTCTTGTACTTTTCAGGCAATGCAGGAAATCGATCGATGCGATCGCATCCCATGTCGATTTTGGCAGGTATGCATGCGCACGTGTTGCTGATCGACTACCGGGGTTACGGGGAAAACCTCGGGAGACCGGGCGAGCGAGAGTTTGCGAAAGATGCACGAGCGGTTTGGAATTATGCCACCGGTGAACTTAAGATTTCACCGAAGCGCATTGTGATTTATGGTGAATCACTCGGGGGAGGCGTGGCGACGCGGCTTGCCAGCGAATTGTGTCTTGAAGGAATCGAACCGGGCGGGTTGATCGTACAGTCGACATTCAGTTCGCTGGTCGCGGTTGGCGAGGCTCATTTCCCGATTGTGCCCGTCTCGCTGTTGTTGGTCGAACGGTATCCCTCGGACGATCGCATCCCGCATGTCACTTGTCCGATCCTGCAAATTCACGGTGCTCGCGATTCAGTTGTTCCGTTTGAGATTGGTCAGCGACTCTTTGATGCCGCCCCGGCGAAATCGTCGAGTGGCCAGCCGAAGCGTCAATTTATAGTGCCGCGTGCCGATCACAATGACATTTTCGATTCGAACGCAGATCGCAAGCCGCTGTTCGACGAATTGAAGAGTTTTCTGGATGACGTACACGATCGCGCGAAAGAATCAGCGGAAATTCCCGGGTCAAAAAACAATCAATTGCCACTGACAACAAAAGACGAGGAAAGGGTTCCGTCCGATTGGACGATCATCATCAGCCTGATGCTCGTGGTGATCGCTCTTGTGATTTGGCGAGCAGAACGGGTTCGAACGGGAAAACTCAAAAGCGGAGGTCAGAACGATCCGTCGACGACTTCACCCTGATTTCGCGTTGCCAGCTTTCCCAGGACATTCAGGTCGGTGCTGTTCGACAGGAATGAAACGTGGCCGTCGCTGAAGAGTGCGTGTCCGCCGCCGGGATGATGACTGACGATTGTCTGGCCGAGTGCGTTGGCGTTGACCGGATATTCGATCGGCATACAGTTGGTGCCACTTCCCCACTGGCCACCTTCACTCGTCAGTCCCGTTGATTCGAAGACCATAAATGTTTGACTGAGGCCATCGGAGAATTCGCCAAACGGAGCTGGTCGCTTTTGAGCGCGGGGTCCTGGAGCATTGATTACGAGTAATGCTCCAGCTTCCCATCCGTCGCCTTCGTCAAAGCCGGCATTCATGCCTGTCAGGCTTGTTCCGAAATTACCGCCGTAGTCGATCCCGCCGGGACGCCGGATCGGTTCTGAGGGGCATGTGAAGACCGGCATCGATTTTGATGTGACGTCGTTGTTGGACTGGCCAACCGGGCCTGTTGAATCGTTCCATCGTTTCGAAAAGTCGTATCGATTGTACAAGGGTGCCTGATCGAGGAACGGAAGCACTCGCGTACACCAGGAATGCCGTGCATCGTTCGCAAAATCGTTGCCTGCCGGAAGTGATTGGTAACCCGACTCGAAGTTGTGAAGCGCCTGTCCGAATTGACGTAACTGGCTTTTGCACTGCATCGCCCTCGCGGATTCTCGCGAGTTTTGAACGGCGGGCAATGTCAACGACAATAAAATGCCAATGATCGACACGACCACGAGTAACTCGATCACCGTAAAGCCGCGACGCGATTTTGGCGACGGCTGAATCCAGGTCTTGATTCGCATGACTTCACCACCTGGTATCAGGCCGGGGATACAGTTTCGTATCAAGTTGCGGATTCCAAACGACACCGAAGTCCGGCAGAAGGATGCCGGACTTCAGTCGAACGTCAGTACGTAGCTTTTTCGATTCAGTACCGGTTCTTACGAATTCGATACCGTACTTGTAACCGACGTCGCCGAATGTACCGTGAACGTGTTCGTCCGTCCGGCGGTCACCGTCAGTGCAGGAGCGATCGCTGCGAAACTGTGGACAACTCCGCCGAGTGTAAACGTTCCGGTCAACGGCAGTTTCTGTCCTGATTGTTTTGAAGGCGTCGGGAAATCGCCTCGAACCGAATACTTGTCCGGAGCGACGTTCTTGTCGGCATATTCCATTCCGCCGGCGAAAGCATCAATCGCGTTAATGACCAGTGCAGTACCGTTTGCAAAGATGATTGATGTTCGCTTGCTGGAACATCCAGACAGACTCAAGGCAATCGCGCCAACACTTGCCTGCAACATGCTTCGACGATTGAAAACCATTTGAAACCCCCCTGACTCTGAAATATAGCCGTGCCGTAGACGAAGCATAATGCTTCACGATCCATTATCTAACAGTAATCCACATATTCATGTCAAGCTAGGAGAGATGGGATGAAATGGTTTTTTCGAAATATTCCGGAAGAAAACTCCTGAACACTTGCGACAAATACATCGTAAATATTTTGAATGAAATGCTTTACGCGAATACTTGCGGCGGCATCAGTCCGAGAGTTTCTCGCGCAATCGATGCAATTCCTGCAATGCTGCGAGTGGTGTCATGTCGTTCACGTTCAAATGGCGCAGTTCGCCAAGAACAGGATGTTCATCGCTTTCAAACAGTGCGAGCTGTTTTTCGTTTTTGCGTTTCGTTCTCCGTTCAGGTACGCGAGCCTTGCCCGATTCATCCGTATGATCGCTTTCCAATGTGCGAAGGAGTACTTTGGCGCGATCGAGGACTGTTCGGGGGACGCCTGCCAGTTGTGCGACGTGAATGCCGTAACTTTTATCTGCGGAACCGGGGACAATTTTGTGCAGGAAGATCACATCGTCTTTCTCTTCCCGGACAGCAACGTTCCAGTTGGCACATTCTTTCAGCGTTTCGGTCAGTTGAGTCAGTTCGTGGTAGTGCGTCGCAAACATCGTGCGGCAGCCTGTGACATCGTGCAAGTACTCGGTAATCGCCCATGCCAGTGAGATACCGTCATAAGTACTCGTGCCACGACCGATTTCGTCGAGGATCACCAGGCTTCGGTTGGTGGCGGCATTGAGGATTCGTGCGGTTTCGGTCATTTCGACCATAAACGTACTTTGGCCTTTTCCAAGTTCATCGCTGGCTCCGACTCGAGCAAAGACCCGGTCGGCAATTCCGATCCATGCGGCGCGGGCCGGGACGAATGAACCCATTTGAGCCATGATTGTGATCAGAGCGGCCTGCCGGATATAGGTGCTTTTCCCGGCCATATTCGGGCCCGTAATGAGTTGAATCAGACCGCCGGGAGATTCCGCCTGTGAAGGATTGTTTTCGATCGGGGCGGGGGAGAGTTCAACCGCTGACTCGGGGGTTGCGGGGGTTTGGTGACAGGCTGACGCCTGAACTCCAGCGGGGGAGGGGTTTCTTTTTTTCCCCATTTTTACGTCGTTGGGGACGAATTCGCCGGTCGGTTTCAGGCGATCAAGAACGGGGTGCCGGCCTTCGCGGATGTCTAGTACGGGTGCTGTTGTCATCTCGGGACGGCAGTAACCGGCGCTGACAGCCAGTGTCGCCAATCCCGCCAACGTATCGACTTCCGCCAGAACTTCAGCGATCTCCCTGAGTCGCGGAGATTGTACTGCGATACGTCCTCGCAACGCGTTGAACAATTCCTGTTCGAGTTGCACGGCCTGGCCTTCTGCTCGCAAGACTTTCTCTTCGTATTCCTTTAATTGCGGAGTGATAAAACGTTCGTAATTCTTCAACGTCT
The DNA here is from genome assembly GCA_025353525.1 of Schlesneria sp. Lineage (GTDB taxonomy): Bacteria > Planctomycetota > Planctomycetia > Planctomycetales > Planctomycetaceae > Schlesneria. The sequence continues at coordinate 4,231 of JANXOO010000875.1, forward strand.
GCTTGCGGATGTAGTCAACGGGAACTTTTTCGGCCTGTGCGGCAGTGCATTCGAGGTAATAGCCGAAGACCTTATTAAACCCGACCTTCAAATTCGGGATTCCGGTCCGCTGGATTTCTTCCGCCTGATAACGCGTGATCCAGTCTTTCCCCCCGCGAGCCAGATCGCGCCACTCGTCCAGTTGAACATTGAATCCTTCACGAATCAATCCGCCATCACTGGTGAGAAGTGGTGGTTCATCAACAAGCGATGTGTCGATGTCCGCCCGTATTTCAGGACACAGATCGAGTCGACCTTCCAGTTCGACCAGTCGGCGCGCTGTTCTTCCGGACAGCTTGGCCTTGAGTTTCGGCAGCAGCGCCAGCGTCCGGGCAAGGCACGAAAGATCTCGCGGCGAGCAGCGACCGGTGGCGACGCGCGCGGTCAGTCGCTGCAGGTCGTATGATTCCCCCAGTTGTTCTCTCAGATCGCGACAGAACATCGCGTCGGCCGTCAGTTCCTCGACGGCATCCAGTCGCAATTCGATGCGAGCCTGGTCGGTCAACGGGTTCGAGAGCCAGTCTCCCAGCAGTCGGGATCCCATCGGCGTCACGGTTTCGTCGATCACATCCAGCAGACTTCCTTCGCGCTGACCGTCCCGCAGCGTTCGGGTCAATTCAAGACTTCGTCGCGTCGCTTCGTCAATTAACAGGCTGGAACCGCGCCGATAGGGTTCAAGCCGCGTGATGTGACCAAGGCCACTCTTTTGCGTCTCGCGAACATATTCGAGTAATGCCCCTGCTGCCGTCACGCCTGCTGTATCATCGTCGATATCGAACCCCGCCAATGTGCGCGTTTGAAACTGTTCAAGCAACGTCCGCTTGCACTGGTCGGCACTAAAGGACCAGGGGGGCCGATCGCTGGTCAACATTCCTGTGATTTGCGACAAGGACTTGACCAGTGACAATTCGTGCGAATTGTCGGGGACCAGGCATTCCGCCGGTCGAATTCGTG